>JAENVZ010000112.1 GCA_016650315.1 Alphaproteobacteria bacterium
GTCGGTCCGTGCAGGAAGGCGGGATCGAACCCGATATCCGCGTGCCGCAACTGTCCGACCCCGATTACAAGACGCGTCCACGCTTCCGCGAATCGGATCTGCGTCGCCACCTCATCAACGAGGCGATGGTCGACAACAGCATCCTGGAAGATGACAGCAAGGAAGATCCGCGCTTCAATACTAACGCCGATGCATTGAAGAAGCAGGGAATCGAAGACTTCCAGCTCCATTATGCGCTGGAAACCATTGGTCGCCTTGCCAAGACGCCGGTGCAGGTGGCAGCGCGCACTAGCAACAAGAAATAGGGCGAGAGAGAATGCGCGGTTTGACGCTTGCCCGCCTGATCGCGCTGATCGCCCCTGCCGGACTGTTGGGCGGCGCGTTGCTATCGCAATATGTCGGTGGGCTTGCTCCCTGTGAGATGTGCTACTGGCAACGCTGGCCGCATGCAGCAGCGATCATATTCGCCCTGTTCGCGATCCTGTTGCGCGGTGGGACAGGTGGGCGCTTCTTCCTGATCCTGTCCGCGCTCTTCATTGCCACCAGCGGCGGCATCGGGGTTTTTCATGCTGGTGTCGAATATGGCTGGTGGGAGGGTCTGACCGCCTGTTCGACCAGCACTGCGGGCGGCAGCGCGCAAGATATATTGAACAGCATCATGGCGACGCCGCTTGTCCGCTGCGATGTGCCGCAATGGACGCTGCTGGGCATTTCGCTTGCGGGCTATAATGCCATCTTGTCGCTGGGCGCGACCATTGCCATCATCATGCTGATGACCGGCCACAAGAGTAAAGTGTCATGACGATACGCCGTCCCGGAGAAAAACAGTCTGACAAGGCGTCCATGCTGCGGGTGAATCAGGCCGGGGAATTCGGCGCGACCCGAATCTATGCCGGGCAAATGGCTGTTCTGGGCGACCGGCACCCGATGGCCCGCGCGATTGCGGGCATGGCGGCGCAGGAAGAGCGGCACCGGACGCATTTCGACGCGATGATAACCCGGCGCGGCGTGCGCCCGACCCTGCTTGCACCTTTGTGGGACCGGGCGGGTTTTGCGCTGGGCGCGGTGACGGCCGCAATGGGACCGGAAGCGGCCATGGCCTGCACCGCAGCCATAGAAACGGAAATCGACCGCCATTACAGCGCGCAACTGGATGACCTGGGCGATACCGACCCCGAATTGACCGACGCGATCAGGGATTTTCAGGCCGAAGAGGTCGAACATCGTGAAACGGCACTGGCGTCGGGTGCGGAAAATGCACCCGCCTATTCGCTGCTTTCCGGGTTGATCCGGTTGGGATGCCGTACCGCTATTGCGTTATCCAAACGCATCTGATGACCTCCCGGTCGGGGGGCGGAAGGACGAGACATGAAAAAGCTGATGATGGCCGTCGCTCTTGCCGGAATGGTGCTGCCTGGACTCGTGTCCGCGCAAGAAAGGGAGACGGCCGGCGCAGTTGACGACGCATCGGTCAAGATCAATCAGTTGATCGTCTATGGCGATGACCCCTGCCCCGAAAGCACCGCCGACCAGATCACCGTGTGCGCGCGCAAGGGCGAGAATGATCGGTTCCGCATTCCCGAAGCGTTACGTAGCGAATCCGGCCGACCGGACAACAAGAGCTGGACCGACCGCGTGGAGGCGATGGAATATGTCGGGCGCAGCGGCACCGACAGTTGCTCTCCGGTCGGCGCGGGCGGCGCTACCGGCTGTTTCGTTCAGTTGATGCGCGAGGCGCGGGCCGAACGGATGGGTTCCGACAATGTGAGTTGGGCCAAGCTGGTCGAGGCGGAACGCCAGAAGCGGCTTGAAAAGCTGGACGCGCAGGCCGAGGCGATCGAACAGCAGCTGAAAGCCGAGGAAAAAGGCGGGCAGTGATGTCCCCATCATTTCTGCGTTTAACGCCTCGGCATAGCGCGGATACAGGACTGGTTCATCTGGGGAGACCGATTAAGGTTCTGTCATGTCCCGATCCCGCCATATTGTCGCCCTGGCCTTGCTTGCCGCCGCCCTGCCTCTCATGGCCAGCGCAGCGGAGGCGGAAGCGCCCGAGCGTGTGACAACACTCGTTGTCTATGGCGATGACCCTTGTCCGGTTGAATCAAGCGACGCCATCGTTGTTTGCGCCCGAAAGCCCGAGAGCGAACGATACCGCATCCCCAAATCACTGCGAGAAAAGAAAGCGGTGGTCGGCAGCCAGGGCTGGGCCAACCGCGTTGCAACCATGGAGGGGAAGGGCCGCCAATCGCTGCCCAATAGTTGTTCGGTCATTGGCAGCAACGGGCAAACCGGCTGCACGCAAGCGATGCTGCGCCAATGGTTCGATGAGCGGCGTCTTGCCAAAGAGGAAGCAGCAGATATTCCATAGGGAGTGTTTTTCCTTCTCCCATGAAGGGGGGGCGGGAGATTTCACCCGATCGGAAACGACTCCACCAGCCGCGCCAGCGCTTCACGGACGGCAGGTTGTTCTTCCTCGCTCGTGATGCCAAGACGCACAATGGTTAGACCCTGCGCGGGCGAAATCAGGATATATTGGCCCTGATGGCCAAGGCATGCGAACAGGCTGGATGGACCCCGGCCGGGGAACAGCGCCGCTCTGGCACCCCTGGGCCGTGGCTTGTTCAGCCAAATATGTCCACCATAGCCCGGATCGAGCGGTGATGACGTACGCATGAAATCCACCCAGCGGGTCGACAGGATCTGCCGTCCTTGCGCCTCGCCATCATGGCGCAGGAATTCCCCGAATTTCGCATAATCGCGTGCGGTTGCGTGCATGAAGCTGCCGCCGATCAGCGTGCCGTGCGCATCGAATTCCGGCGTCAGGCTGGCAAGGCCCAGCGGTTCGATCAGGCGGCCACGCATGAATTGCATCATGGCGTCGCGGCGAACCTGCGGGTCATTGCTTTGCGTCAAGGCGCGGGTCACGATGTCGGACAGGATGATGCTGGTCGCGGTGCTGTATTGAAATGTGCTGCCGGACCGCGCGGCAAGGGGCTTTGCCTCCGCATAGGCCGCCATGTCAGCCGCGCCGCTGGTGAACAGCATGCGGACCGTGTCGCTATCATAGGCAGGATCGCCGGTTTCGACATGGTCAAGGCCCGACGCCATGTGAAGCAATTGCCGCAATGTGATTTCTCCGCGCGGATCGCCCGGTTGGCTCCAGGCGGGAACCGGAGCGGGCGCGTCGAGCACCAGCCGTCCGTCCGACACCATCAGGCCGACCAGAACAGCGGTGATGCTTTTCGCCATCGACCAGCTAATGAACGTGCTGTCCGGGCCGAAGCCGGGCGCATAGCGTTCCGCAAGAATGTCGCCATCCTTCATGACCAGCAGGGCGCGGGTTTCACCCATGGCAGGGTCGTCGAACAGCGGGTCGATCACATCGCGTAGCGCGACGCCACTGGATGCCTGCACGCCATATTCTGGTTGCTTTTGCGCCGGGGAAGATCGCATCAGGAAAAACAGGGCAAGCGCACCGGCGGCAAGGCTTGCCACTATCGTCATTTTGCGATTCATGGGCCGTGCTTTACAGCATCGGTCGTTGAAAGGGGAGATATGAAAAAAGCGCGGGTGGCAAGTTATATGGCGGCATTACTGCTGGCATGCGGCGTGGCGCTGCTCGTCTGGGTATGGCCCGGCCTCAAGGCACAGGCAGCGGCGGGCGCGGCCTATGGCGCGCGGATGGCCTGTTCGTGTCGTTATATCGAAGGGCAAAACATGGAAAGCTGCACGGGCGACATGGCTGATTCGGGCATGGATATGGTGCGCCTTGACGATAATCCCGCCATAAAGACGGTAACGGGCAGTGTGCCTTTGATGGCCCGCCGCACGGCGCGGTTGCAGCAGGGATTCGGCTGTGTGCTGGACTAAAATCAGCGCTTAATAATATTGCCAGTTCGTCACCATGAAGGCGATCAGGATGGCAATGGCGGTCCAGATGGCGATGACCATGACCGCGCCCATGATGCTGACCGGGCGTTGGGTTTCCGCCTCAGCCTTTGCCTTATATTCGACCCAGAGCGGTTTGGGCACCATCCGTGTGAACAGCCATATGCCCACGGGCAGTATGATAGCGTCATCGAGCAAGCCCAGCACCGGCACGAAATCGGGAATAAGGTCGATCGGCGAAAGTGCATAGGCGGCGATAAGCGCACCGAAAATGCGCAGCGCCACGGGGGTGCGCGGATCGCGCACGGCCAGCCAGATTGCATGGGCATCGACACGCAGGGCATGAACAAATTGCCTGAGTGCGCCGCCTTTGGGTTTGCCTTCCATGGCTTCTCCTTTAAGGACTATTGCATCATGATTGAAATTATTTCCGCAAAGGTAGAGCGCTGGAACGTCGATGGCGCATTCATCATCAGCCGGGGTGCAAAGACCGACGTTGACGCCGTCGTCTGCGAAGTCACTGATGGCACGCATGTCGGGCGCGGCGAAGGCACGCCGATTTATTATGAGGGCGAAACGGCGGATCTGTGTATCGATTCGATCCTGATGCGCGGCAAGCAACGGCGCGCAATCACGCGTGAGGATTTGCTCGATACCATGATGGAGGGCGCGGCGCGAAACGCGCTCGATTGTGCGCTGTGGGATCTGGAAGCAAAGCAGGCGGGCAAGCCGGTGTGGCAATTGGCGGGCCTCCCCGCCCCCAAGCCGCTTGTCACCGCCTATACGATCAGCCTTGCCGATCCTGCTAAAATGGCAGCCGATGCGCGCGAGGCGGCCAAAACCTATTCGCTGCTGAAATGCAAGCTGACCGGTGAGGACGACCGCGAGCGTGTAGCCGCCGTGCGCAAGGGCGCGCCCGATGCGCGATTGATCGTCGATGCGAATGAAAGCTGGGACGAACTCGATATCGAGGCCGAGGCGCATGCGATGGCCGAATATGGTGTCGAACTGATCGAGCAGCCGGTGTCGGCGGGCGAGGAGGATTTGCTGCTGGGCCTCAAATCCCCGATTCCCTTTTGCGCCGATGAAAGCTGCCACACCCATGAAGATCTGGACCGGCTGGAGGGCTATCAGGCGGTCAATATCAAGCTGGACAAGGCCGGTGGCCTGACCGAAGCGATGCTGCTGGCGGAAAAGGCGCGGCTTCGCGGACTGGACGTCATGATCGGCAGCATGTTGTGCACATCGCTTGGCATCGCCCCGGCGTTTCTGCTCGGGCAACAGGCCAAATGGATCGATCTGGACGGCGCACTTTTGCTGGCAAAAGACCGCAAGGGTGGGCTGAAACAGACAGGCGGTCTGCTGCAACCCGGCACGCTTTGGGGTACGGGGCGGCAGTAAGCGGCGTTATTTTTCCGCCCTGCGCAGGGGCATGACCTGTGGATAGGGCATAATCATTTGCCCGTCGGGCGCGGCAGTGAAGGTCGTCTGGGTCGGATAGGCGAATTCCAGGCCCGCTTCGTTGAACCGCTTCAATATGCCAAGGCCGATCATGTGCCGGGTCTGATACACCTCTTCATAGCTTGGGCTATAGACTTCGAATTCGACTTCGAAATCCAGCGAGCTTTGACCGAAACCGACAAAGCCGCTGCGGATGAACACGGCGTTGTTGGCCTCAACAATTTCTCGCAGCAGGCTTGGGATGGCCGCTGCCGCATCGGGAACGGTTTGATAGATAACGCCGATCGCGAATATCAGACGGCGATGATCCAGATCGGCATAGCTGGTAATTTCCTTTCCCAGCAAATTGGTGTTGGAAATGATTTTCTTCTCACCGGTAATCGCGCGCAACCGCGTGCTTTTCAGGCCGATTTTTTCCACCGTGGCAATAGTTGAATCGTAATTGATCATTTCCCCGCGAAGAAACGGCTTGTCGAAGATGATCGACAGCGCCGCGAACAGGTCGGAAAAAATCCCCTGCGCGGCAAGGCCGATGGCAATGCCGCCAATGCCCAGCCCGGCGACCAGACCCGTGACATTGACGCCCAGATTATCGAGCACGACGACGGTGGCGATGGCAAACAGCGCGAAGCTGACCACCACACGGATGATGCCCATCGCATTGGCCAGGGTTTCGCCCGTATCCTCTCCGGCGCGCCGTTCCAATGTCCCCAATATCAGTTCACGCAGCCAGATCGCGCCTTGGAACACGGCCGAGATGGTGAACAGAAAGCGGACCGCTTCGGTAATGATCGCGGGCGGGCTGGCGTGCCCTGCAACCAGCTTTGCCGACACCATGATCATGAAGAACTGACTGGTCTTGCCAATGACCCGGCCCGCAATGGGCATCAGGCCCAAGGGATCTGTCTTGGTCCGCAACCGCTTGCCAAGCCCGCGCGCCAGCCCAAGCAAAAGGTAAATGCAGATGCCGACCAGCGTGGCAATAATGATGTCGGTACTGTTGGCGCTGATCCAATCGTAAGTCGATATCCAGATCGATCCCAGCTTCTGTTCCATGCCGCTGGCATGAATCGGCGATACAATGGTTGTGCTTTTATCTGTCATGGAAATCCTGCTGCGGTTGATGCCGATCGGCAAGGGCTGCGGCGGTTCAAAGGCGGGGCGATATTCTTGGCATAGGGGGAGATGCCGGGAGCTTCAAGTTTCCTCGCCCAAAACGCGAGGAGGCTGGACAGTTCAGCGCGGCATGGCGCCTGGCGATACGGTCTGGATGTCCCGCGTTCGGTCCGCCGAACGATAACCATGAGTCCATGCAAATTGCGTGCTGAAGCTGACGATCGGACGATAGTCGCTAATGTCCTGGGACCGCAGAACGCGATCCGTCTTGTTGTCGAGAATGAACATGTCGTTCCCCTCGCGCACCGCAAGCACGGCATGATCGGCATGGCGCTCCATATCAGTGACGATCACCAGATACAGGGTATCACTGGGTACGCCCGCACTTTCGAGCAACTGCATCTTGGCGATCGCATAATCCTCACAATCGCCCTGTCCGCGCGTAATGGTTTCGGCCAGATTGGCCCATTGATCGTCCGCCTGGTCTTCGACAAAGGCGACCCGCGCATTGACCCAATTGTTGATGAGTTGAAGCCGAATCAAGGAATTCTGCGCCGCCGCCTGCCGGATCAACCCGCCCCACGGACCTGCCTGAGCGTCGACCGGTTCCGCCGTGACGTTGCGCCAACGTGCATCAAGTGATGTAGCGGCAACCGCAAGCGCGACCGATCCAAAAATATCGGGGCCAGATGGCCGCACCACTACAGGTATCGGGGCGCACACAATGGCCTCCTCCTCTTCGGCTGGAAGCGTTATCAGAAGTCCGCTTTCGCCCAAGGGGCGCTCAACATCTGCTTGCGTGCACTGAGCATCGGAAAGCGCAACATCCTGCGCTGCGACAGGGGCGGAGAGGGCGAGCAGCATTGCAGAAACAATGAATGAACGCGCCACTCTCCGGCAGTTCCTTAATGGTGTTTGGTTGCGACCCGTTGCGGGCTCCTTGAACTGACCCGCACGTTCCACGAATCATTATTGCTGGAAATCTGCAAGCGACATTCGATAAAGCGTGGCGGAATGGAGTCAGTCAGTGGACAATCATGCCCTCAATAGCCTGACCTCACTCCTCGCTCACCAGCAGCTTGTCGATTTTTCGTCCATCCATATCGACAATTTCAAAACGCCAGCCCTGATCGTGAAAATGCTCGCCCACTTGCGGCAAATGCTTGAGCACCCACAAGGCATGGCCCGCAACGGTCGCGTAATCCCGATCTTCGGCCAGGTCTATGCCCAATCGCTCGGCAAGGGCGTCGGCGGGCATCTGGCCGGACACCAGCAGGCTGCCATCCTCCCGTTCGACAAGCGCCGGTTCCGCTCCGGTGTCCTGATCCGACGCAAATTCGCCCGCGATGGCGGACAGCAGGTCGGCAGGGGTCACAATGCCTTCGAAATGACCATATTCGTCATGGACCAGCAGCATTGGCACCTCCGCCTTGCGCAGATGATCGAGCGCGTCCATCGCATCAAGCTGGTCGGGCACAACCTCTGCCCGGCGCATTAACTGCCGCAGGTCGAGAGTTTGCCCCAGAAATTGCGCCGACACGATGTCACGCGCCTGAACAACACCGATAATATCCTCAACCGATCCTTCCGCCACGGGCAAGCGCGTATGCGGGCTGTCCAGCAGACGATTGCGTATGGCGTCGGCATCGGCATCCGCGTCAATCCAGTCGATGTCGGTCCGCGGCGTCATCACTTCGCGCACCGGTCGGTCGGCAAGGCGCACCACGCCGGAAATGATCGCCCGCTCGCTTTCCTCGATCACGCCAGACCGGCTGGCTTCCGCAACGATCAGATGCAATTCCTCCGCCGTTACATGGCTTTGCGATTCGCGGTTCATCCGCAACAGGCGGAAAATAAGGGCGCTGCTGCCGTCCAATATCCAGACAATCGGGGCGGTAATGTACGCCAGCCAAAGCATGGGTGTTGCCATCACCACCGCGATTCGTTCGGGCGCGCGCAGGGCGAATTGCTTGGGCACCAGTTCACCGACGATCAGCGAGGCGTAAGTGACAAAGCTGATCACCAATGCAAAGCCCATTGTCGGGGCCCTGTCCACGTCCATTCCCAACCATGCCAGCCGTTCGCCAACGGGGCCGCCCAGACTGGCGCCGGAATAGGCGCCTGCCAGAATTCCAATCAGGGTGATGCCGATCTGCACGGTGGAAAGGAATTTTCCCGGGTTGGACGCAAGGTCGATCGCCGTGCGCGCACCGCGCTTACCCGCCTTCTCCATAGACTGCAGACGGGGCTTGCGCGATGACACGATCGCCAGTTCCGACATGGCGAACAGGCCGTTCAGCGCGATCAGAGCCAGAATGATCGCAACGTCGATCCACGGGAAAGGGGTCATGGGGTCCATATAGTCCCCGCCTTATTGGCGCGTTTCTTTCAATTTCACAACAAGGCTCTCATCAACCGTTCAATTCGGATGTGGAACTAACGGCCTTGCAAGTCAGTTACAGGACCGTGACTCGCGGCAAGCGGGATGATGAGAGAAGGAATAGGGATGAATATTACACACACGATCCTGGGTGCGGGCGCGATGGGCGCCCTGTTGCTGACTACCGCCTGCACGACCAATCCTGAAACCGGGAACAAGCGCGTTTCCAAGGCCGCAATCGGCGGTGTTGCGGGCGCTGTCGGTGGCTATTTTTTAGGCGATCTGGTCGGCGGCAAGCATGACCGCACCGAAAAGATCGTCGGCGCCGGCATTGGTGCGGTCGCTGGCGCTGGCATCGGTGCCTATATGGATGCGCAGGAAAAGAAATTGCGTCAGGATACAGCAGGCACGGGCGTTGATGTCATCCGCGACGGCGACAATTTGATGCTGCGGATGCCGTCAGGCATTACCTTTGCCTATGACCAGGCAGCGGTTCAGCCACAGTTCCAGCCGGTGCTGAACGATGTATCCAAGGTGCTGAAGGATTATCCGAGCACGTATATCGACGTCTATGGCCATACCGACAGCGACGGTTCGGACGCCTATAATCAAGGGTTGAGCGAGCGCCGCGCCCAATCGGTCGCCAATTATCTGTCCATGCAGGGTGTGCAGTCGGCGCGGATTGCAACGCGCGGCTATGGCGAAACCCAACCGATTGCCAGCAATGCGACCGCAGATGGCAAGGCCGCCAATCGCCGGGTGGAAATCAAGATTGTGCCTGTGACGCAAAACGACGTGCGGGGGTGATTCTGAGGCCTTCTTTACCCTCTCCCCTTGAAGGGGAGAGGGAGGTTACCCATCAGATTACAACAAAAACATGCCCTCAATCACCGTCACGCATTGACCGCCCAACACGGCCCGGTCACCCGCCAAGCGGCAATCGACATGGCCGCCGCGGCGGCTGGCCTGATAGGCGGTGAAGCGGTCGCGGCCCAGCCTGTCTGCCCAATAAGGTGTCAGCAGGCTGTGGGCTGACCCGGTAACGGGGTCCTCGTCAATCCCCGCTCCCGGCGCAAAGACTCGGCTGACGATGTCGGTGTCCTTGCCGGGCGCGGTTGCGATGAACAATATGTCGCCATGCAATGACAAGGCGCGGAAATCGGGGGTCAGGGCGCGCACTTCCGCCTCACTTTCATAGATGAGCAGTGTATATCCGCCCTCACGCCAGCGGGTTTCAACCGGCGCACCGCCTACCCCTGCCACGGATTCGGGCATCGGCTTTGGTTCGGTTTTCCACGCTGGAAGGTCGAGTTCATATCCGTTGGCCACCCTGCGCACTTCCAACAGGCCCGCCTTGCGCGTACGGAAGCGCACGGCGGCGCCTTTCATCAGCACATGACCACTGGCGAGCGTCGCATGACCGCATAGCGCGACTTCGACCGCAGGCGTGAACCAGCGCAGTTCATAGTCGGCCTCGTCATCGTCCGGCAGCGGCACGGTAAAGGCCGTTTCGGCCAGATTGTTTTCGGCTGCTATCACCTGCAACATATCATCGGGCAGCCAGCGTTCCAGCGGCATGACGGCGGCGGGGTTGCCGGAAAAACGCCGCGACGCGAAAGCGTCGACCTGTGTGAAGGGAATTCGGGTCATGTCGTTCGTTCCTGCTCGACCAATACGGCCGCATCCTTTGCCAGCAACGGATCGCCCTCCCCATCCACATGCCCTTCTGGATCAGGATGGATCAGGATTTCAACGCCGGGAAATTCGGGATGCAGCCGCGCCTCTATTTCATCCATGACGCGATGGGCTTCCTGTATGCTCATCTGCGGGCTGACCCAGATATGGAACTGGGCGAAATCGTGCATCCCGCTGGTACGCGTGCGCAGGTCGTGAATACCGGCAACCAAGGGATGATGCCCCGCCACCTCAATAAAGCGCTGCCGCCGTTCCAGCGGCCATTCCTTGTCCATAAGCTGATCGACGGCATTGCTGGACGCCCGCAGCGCCCCCCAACCGAGCCAAAGCGCAATGGCAATGCCAAACAGCGCATCGGCGCCTGCGAACCCCAGATACTGATCCAGTACCAACGCCACGATGACCGACAGGTTGAGCATCAGGTCCGACTTATAATGCAGATGGTCCGTTCCAATGGCGAGGGATTGCGTCTGGCGGATCACATGCCGCTGATAGGCGAGCAGGGCAAAGGTAGCGGTAATCGCGATCAGCGAAACGCCGATGCCATATTCGGCATTGCCGGTCGTCTGCGCGCTGCCGATCCGGTCAATAGCGCGCCATGCTATGCCAAAGGCGGAAAAGATGATGAGGACCACCTGGAACATGGCAACCAGCGCTTCTGCCTTGCCATGACCGAAACGGTGAAGGCGGTCGGCGGGCATGGCGGCAAAGCGCACGCCGAAAAGAGCGACAAGGCTGGCGACGAAATCGAGTCCGGTGTCAGCAAGCGACCCGAGCATCGCAACCGAGCCGGTCGCCCAGGCGGCATAGCCCTTGAACGAAAGGAGCAGCAGGGCGACGGAGACGCTGGCCATTGCGGCGCGCGAGGTGAGGACGCCACGACGCGCGGCTGTTACAGGCCCACTCATGGGTAGAGCAATCCTTCGTCCCAGCCATTGCCGGTGCGCACGAACAGGCGGCGTTCGTGCAGGCGATGTTGGCGATCCTGCCAGAATTCGATGCGTTCGGGTACGACGCGGAATCCCGACCAATGCGGTGGGCGAGGCACGTCGCGCCCCGCAAAACGCGCTTCCACATCCGCGAAGCGCTTTTCAAAGGTCGCGCGGCTGTCGAGCGGGCGGGACTGGTCCGACGCCCAGGCCCCCAGTTGCGAATCACGGCTGCGCGTGGCGAAATAGGCATCGCTCTCGGCATCGCTGACCCTTTCCACCGGCCCTTCGATCCGCACCTGCCGCCGCAGCGATTTCCAGTGGAACAACAACCCCGCGCGGGGATTGGCGAATAGGTCCGCCGCCTTGCGCCCTTCATAATTGGTGTAGAAGATGAAACCCTCGGTACTGTGCCCCTTGAGCAACACCATCCGCACCGACGGTTGCCCCTGCGCATCTGTGGTGGCCAACGCCATGGCGTTGCTGTCATTGACCTCGCTGGCGTGCGCTTCGTCATACCAGCTATCGAAAAGAGCAAGGGGATCGGTCGTCATGACTTGCCATTTAGGCATTGCGGGCCGAATAGTCGAGCGGGCGCGGTAAATGCTTGAAGCGTGGGGGATCGATCGCCAAATGATCCCGTACGAAAGACTGAATCGGCAAAAGGCAATTAATGGCAGATCCATATACGACATTGGGGGTGGCGCGTAACGCGAGCGAGGCCGAAATCAAAAAGGCCTATCGCACGCTGGCCAAGGAACTGCATCCCGACCGCAACGCCGACAATCCGAAAGCGACGGAAAAATTCTCGGCCGCGACGCAGGCCTATGACCTGTTGACGGACAAGGACAAGCGCGCCCAGTTCGACCGGGGCGAGATCGACGAACAGGGCAATCCGACTGCGCCCTTCGGTTTTGGCGGCGGGCGCGGCGGCGGTGCGCGTTCTGGCGGCCCCGGAGCAGGCGGATTTGAATTCCATAGCGAAGGCGGCGATTTCGGGGACATTTTCGAAGGCCTCTTTGGCGGCGGACGTCGTGCGCCGGGTGGCGGCTTTGGTCGTTCGGCACCCCCACAGAAAGGCGCAAACGCCGCCTATCGCCTGCCTATTCCGTTTATCGACGCGGCCACCCTGGCGCCGCAACGCATCACGTTGCAGGACGGCAAAACGATCGACCTCAAGCTGCCTAATGGTGTTGAGGATGGCACGCAGATGCGTCTGTCGGGCAAGGGTCAACCGGGACCGGGCGGAGCAGGCGATGCGATCATCACCATCGAGGTCAAGCCGCACGCATTTTTCACGCGCGATAGCCATAATGTCCGGCTGGACCTGCCTATCACCCTTGATGAAGCGGTGAACGGGGCCAAGGTGAAGGTCCCGACCGTCGATGGCCCGGTCATGCTGGGCATTCCGGCAGGGTCCAGCTCCGGCAAGACTTTGCGGCTGAAAGGCAAGGGCTTTCACGACAAAAACGGCGTGCGCGGCGATCAGCTTGTCACGTTGATGATCGATATTCCTGTCGATGACGCTGGACTGAAGAGCTTGCTGGAAGGTTGGCGGGACGCGCGCAACGTGCGCGGGGTCATGGGGGTATGATGCCGCCAGCAAACCGGAAATGATGGAGGCCTCTCCCCAATCGCCCGAAGCGCGCCGCAAGCGGCTGCATCAGGCGAGGGCGCGGGTGCGAGAGGAGCTGGACCGGCCCCGGCATGGGTCGCATCCCTTCGAAGTCCTGAAACGTGTCGCTGTCGGCGTTTACAGCGATGGCTTCATCCATGCGGGAAACCTTGCCTATCTTTCGCTCGTCGCGCTGTTCCCCTTCTTTATAGCAGCGGTCGGCATTGCGAAGATTTTCGGGCGCACACAGGATGGCATGGCAAGTGTCGGTGCCTTTCTGGCCAACGTGCCGCCCAGCGTCTCCCTTGCGCTGCGCAGCCCCATTGAGGACGTACTGGCAGCGCGCACGGGCAACCTGCTGTGGCTGGGCGCGCTGGTGGGTCTGTGGACGACGGCCAGCCTGATCGAAACCATCCGCGACATATTGCGCCGCGCCTATGGCACGACCAGCGGCCGGCCGTTCTGGGAATACAGGCTGGGATCGATCGGCATTATCATCCTTTCGATCTTCGCTGTCATGTTCGCATTCAGCCTTCAGGTGATGCTGGTCGGGGTCGAACAGTTCCTGCGCGCCCTTTTGCCGTTTGCCGACCGGGCCATAGCGATTGTGGCGGCGACAAGGCTGCTCCCCATGGCGGTCGTGGGCGGCGCGCTGTATTTTCTGTTCGTCTCGCTGACCCCAAGCGCCTACAAGGCGAAACAGTTCCCCAAATGGCCGGGCGCCATATGCACTGCGATATGGTGGTATGGCACGACCATGCTGCTGCCCTTGATGCTTTCCGGCCTTGGCGGCTACGATCTGACCTACGGCAGTCTGGCGGGCGTGATGATCACGCTCATTTTTTTCTTTGTCATTGGGCTGGGCGTGGTAATTGGCGCGGAGCTTAATGCGGCGCTCGCCGAATTTCCACCCGATGCGGTGGAATCGGCGGGTGATCCGCAGACAGATGATCGGGAGGTTTCAAAATAATGACTGGCTTGATGGCGGGGAAACGCGGCCTGATCATGGGTTTAGCCAATGAAAAGTCACTGGCCTGGGGGATTTCACGGCAGTTGGCGGCGCAGGGCGCGCAACTCGCCTTTTCCTATCAGGGCGAAGCGCTGGAAAAGCGGGTGCGGCCGTTAGCCGCCGAATTGGGTTCCGACGATTTCCTGGTGGAATGCGATGTATCGAACATGGCGGCGCTCGACCGCACGTTCGACACGATTGCGGAACGCTGGCCAACGATTGACTTCGTGGTTCATGCCATCGGTTTTTCCGACAAGAATGAACTGCGCGGCCAATATGTCGACACCAGCCTCGATAATTTCCTGATGACGATGAACATTTCCGCCTACAGCTTCGTCGCAGTGGCCAAGCGCGCGCGCGTGATGATGCCCGAGGGCGGCAGTCTGTTGACGCTCAGCTATTATGGCGCGGAAAAGGTCATTCCCCATTACAACGTCATGGGTGTGGCCAAGGCGGCGCTGGAAACCTCCGTCAAATATCTCGCCATGGACCTTGGCCCCGAAAAAATTCGCGTGAATGCTATTTCGGCTGGCCCCATCCGGACGCTGGCGGCGTCGGGTATCGGCGATTTCCGCTATATCCTGAAATGGAACGAACTGAATTCCCCCATGCGCCGCAATGTCACTATTGATGATGTCGGCGGCGCGGGTCTCTATCTGCTCAGCGATCTGGCGAGCGGCGTTACCGGCGAAATCCACCATGTCGATGCGGGTTACAACGTCATCGGCATGAAGGCGGAAGACGCGCCGGACATCGCGCTCGACAAATAATTTTTCCGAAGTCCGTTCGTCCCGAGCGAAGTCGAGGGACGTGTCTCGACTTCGCTCGGCACGAACGGAATGGTGAGTATGTCCTATAACAGCTTCGGCCGCGTCTTTCGTTTTTCGACCTGGGGGGAAAGCCACGGCCCCGCCATTGGTGCGGTCGTCGATGGCTGCCCGCCGGGATTGGCGTTGAACGAAGCAGACATCCAGCCTTTTCTCGACAAACGACGACCCGGCACATCGAAATTCACGACGCAACGTCAGGAACCCGACCAGGTCCGCATCCTGTCGGGCGTGTTCGAAGGCAAGACAACGGGCACGCCGATTTCCCTGATGATCGACAATGTGGATCAGCGGTCGAAGGATTATTCCGACGTCGCCAAATCCTATCGTCCCGGCCATGCCGATTATGCCTATGACGCCAAATACGGTTTCCGGGACTATCGCGGCGGCGGCCGATCGAGCGCGCGGGAAACCGCCAGCCGAGTAGCTGCGGGCGCTGTCGCGCGGCTGGTGATCCCGGACGTCGATATTTTTGCCTATGTGACCGAAATCGGCGGCGACGCCATTGATTTTGCGAACTTCGATCCGGCCGAGATCGGCAATAATCCGTTTTTCTGTCCTGATGCGAAGGCCGCTGCACGCTGGGAAAAGCTGGTCGATGGCGCACGCAAGGATGGATCATCGCTGGGCGCGGTCGTCGAATGCGTCGCAACCGGGGTTCCGGCTGGCTGGGGCGCCCCGCTTTACGCCAAGCTCGACAGCGAACTCGCCGCCGCAGCCATGTCGATCAATGCGGTCAAAGGCGTTGAAATCGGCGATGGCTTTGCCGCTGCCCGTCTGCGCGGGGAGGAAAACGCCGATCCCATGCATCCCGGCGAGGATGGCCCGGTATTCGAGGCAAACCATGCGGGCGGCATTGCAGGCGGCATTTCCACAGGACAACCGGTGAAGCTCCGCGTGGCGTTCAAACCGACCAGTTCCATCCTGATCCCCGTCGAAACCATCGACCGTGAAGGGGAAGCAAGCCAGATCATCACCAAAGGCCGCCACGATCCCTGTGTGGGCATTCGCGGCGTACCTGTTGTCGAGGCGATGATGGCGCTGGTGCTGGCGGATCAGAAGCTGCTGCACCGGGCGCAGTGCGGTTGATAGGCTAGCCCATATTCCTGCGAAAGCAGGAACCCAGGGCCATAAGCGCCGCGAGAGAGATTCTAGGCTCCTGTTTTCGCAGAAGCACGGTTGAGCGATAGGGAGATGCTTTGATGACCGACAGCAATTCATCCGCTGGGGCGAAGGGCGGAATTTCCCTTCAGTGGCAGATGCTGATCGGCTTTCTGACCGGCCTGACGCTGGGCCTGATCGCGCATGTTGCCGCATCCGACGCGCAATGGGTCAAGACCGTCATTACCTATGTGACCGGACCCATCGGCCAGATATTCCTTCGCCTGCTGTTCATGCTGGTCATTCCGTTGCTGTTTTCGGCTTTGGTGATCGGTATCGCGGAAATGGGCGAAATCCGTTCGCTGCGGCGCGTGGGCATGCGGACGCTGATCTATACCTTTGTCGTATCCAGCATCGCGGTGATCGTCAGTCTGGCCGTCGTGAACCTGATCAGACCCGGTGACGGCGTCGATCCGGCGGTGGCGCATCAATTGCTGTCCAGCGCTGGCGAAGGGGCAAAGGCCATCGTCAGGCAATCGGGCGAAAGCGTGTCGGGCATTGATGCGCTGGTCAACATCGTGCCGTCCAACATCGTCGCGGCGATGAGCGCCAACGACATATTGGCGGTGATGTTCTTTGCCCTGTTCTTCGGCATCGGGCTGGTGCTGGTGCAGACACCCAATTCACGGGCGCTGAAGGACGTGATCGAGGGCGTCTTTGAAATCGCCATGCGCCTGATCGGTATCGTCATCAAGCTGGCGCCGCTGGCCATTGCCTGCTTCATGTTCAATCTGGCTGCATTATTTGGCTGGGACTTGCTGGTGCGTCTGTCGGCCTATGTTGGTGTTGTTTTGCTGGCGCTGGCCATTCAGATGTTCGTCGTATTTTCGCTGCTGCTTGTGGTGCTGGCGAAGAAATCTCCGCTTACCTTCTTCCGTCAGGTGCAGGAAGCGATCGTCATGGCCTTTGCCACCGCATCGTCCAACGCGACCCTGCCGACGGCGCTGCGCGTTGCCGATGAGCAATTGAAGCTGCCGCCCAAGGTTGCCCGATTCGTGCTGACCATCGGCGCGACCGCGAACCAGAATGGCACCGCGATGTTCGAAGGCGTGACCGTCATTTTCCTGGCGCAATTTTTCGGTGTCGACCTGACGCTTGGCCAGCAGTTGATGGTGATGCTGGTATGCATATTGGGCGGAATTGGCACGGCAGGCGTTCCGGCGGGGTCGCTGCCGGTCGTCGCGTTGATTCTGGGGATGGTCGGTGTGCCGCCAGAGGGCATCGGACTGGTGCTGGGCGTCGACCGTTTCCTCGATATGTGCCGCACCACGTTGAACGTTACAGGCGATCTGGTCGCAGCGACGGTGATCTCGGCGGGTGAAAAGGACTGGAACCCGGAAGAGCCGACGCTGTCCGACGATGAGCGGATAGCCCGGTTGCCCGAAGTGCAGAGCAACTGAAGGCAGGATGCAAAAAGGGCGGCCCCAACGGAGCCGCCCTTCTCTATCCCGTCCATCCCGCCCCGTTCGGGACGCAATGGCCAATCGGATTACTTCAGTTCGACGGTCGCGCCGGCGGCTTCGAGCTGAGCCTTCAGCTTCTCGGCTTCTTCCTTGTTCACGCCTTCCTTGACGGCCTTCGGCGCGCCTTCGACCAGCGCCTTGGCTTCGGTCAGGCCGAGCTGCGTGATGGTGCGGACTTCCTTGATGACGTTGATCTTCTTGCCGCCATCGCCGGTCAGGATGACGTCGAATTCGGTCTGTTCTTCAACAACTGGAGCAGCAGCAGCGGCCGGACCAGCAACCGCAACGGCGGCGGCGGCGGAAACGCCCCACTTTTCTTCCAGAGCCTTGGACAATTCAGCGGCTTCCAGAACGGTCAGTTCGGAAAGCTTTTCTACGAGCGTGTTAATGTCTGCCATGTTACTATCTCCATATCGGGGCGCATCTGGCCCCATGTGTTTCAGTCAAATCGAAAAAATCAGGCTGCGTCTTTGGTTGCATAGGCATTGAAGACCCGCGCAAGCTGTCCGGCCGGCGCCTGGATGACCTGTACGACCTTGGTTGCAGGTGCCTGAATCAGGCCTACAATCTTCGCACGCAGTTCATCGAGCGACGGCAGCGATGCCAGCGCCTTCACGCCTTCGACGTCAAGCAGGGTATCCCCCATCGCACCGCCGACAATTTCAAACTTGTCATTGGTCTTGGCGAAATCGACGGCGACCTTTGCGGCCGCTACCGGATCCGACGATGTGGCGAGCGCTGTCGGACCAGTCAGCAGAGTGCCGAGCTGTTCGTAAGCGGTGCCTGTGACGGCGATCTTGGCGAGACGGTTCTTCGTTACCTTATAGCTGGCGCCCGCATCACGCATTTTCGCCCGCAGATCAGTTGACTGAGCCACGGTGAGGCCAAGATTGCGTGTGACCACAACAACCCCGATCTCCGCGAACGTGTCGTGAAGGGTGGTAACCAGCTCGGCTTTTTGAGCACGATCCATGCCATTCTCCACTCTAGCGCGGACGGACCATCCGCCCGCGCGGTTAAGCAACAGGGTGGCCAAAACCGGCCCTGCCGCCTGTCCGAGGGGAATGTTGCCTGGCCTTCGATCCGAAGTGTCCCGTCCCCGAATGGGGACAAACCAAGGAACTTAGGCAGACCCGGCGCGCCGCTCTGTCAGCGAACCGGTAAAAACTTTCCCCGTCTTGGCAGGAGATTAAGGAGGGCAAATTCCCTCCACCTGCTGTCTCGGACGGTATCAACGAGGACCGAAGTCCCCGACGATCTCACCTCAACTCCGTTCGTGTCGAGCGAAGTTGAGACATGCCAGCGCTACATCAACGTCCCTCGATTTCGCTCGGGACAAAC
>JAENVZ010000113.1 GCA_016650315.1 Alphaproteobacteria bacterium
GACCTGTTCGAAGTGAATGAGGCGTTTGCCGTTGTCGCAATGATAGCGGCGAAGGAACTCGCTATTCCGGCCGAAAAACTCAACGTGAATGGCGGCGCAACCGCCCTTGGCCATCCCATCGGTGCTAGCGGCGCGCGTATCCTTGCCACCCTGATCGCTGCGCTGGAAGCGCGTGGCCTCAGGCGCGGCATGGCGAGTCTGTGCATTGGCGGCGGTGAAGCCATCGCCATGGCGATCGAACTCAACTAACAACGAAAACGGGATAAAAATCAAATTTAAGGACTGCCGCGATCGTTACCATCAATCTGGTAGACCACGTCAACTGTCCAATTTCCTGACCAAATAATCATTCGTGATCGCTGAACTGTTCTGCGCGCTGTATTTCTGGCTACCCTGACGCCCGAAAAACAGGTCGAGGTCGATCTTTTCATCGAATGCTACGCCGATGCGATCCTTTCGGCACCAGGCGATCCGGCCACTGATGGGTGGAATGTTGCGTAATTCGATCATGACTTCGCTATAAACCCGTACGCCATAAGGGATTGCGGCCATGATTCCGCCTTCCGATATATTGAGAATACGCAGCAACAGCCCATCACGAAAATCATCGTTTATGAGCCGGCCCTTGATCATCACGCTGTAGCGCAATTCGCTGGTTTGAAAATGTGTGGCGTCGGTCTGATCCGGCGACCTGACTATAGTGCTCATATCTGCCCCCCGGTCCCGGACCGCTATTGAAACGGTAAAGGACGATTAAACCATATGAAATATCGGCTTGAAGGGAAAGTTATTTAGGCTGCAGAACGATTAATCCACCCAATCCAGTCCGATTTCTCGATACAGGTTACGATCATCTTCCCAACCGGCCTTCACTTTTACATGCAGGTAGAGATGCACTTTCCGGCCCAAAAGCTGCGCCAGTTCCGCCCGGGCCCGCGATCCTATTTCCTTGAGGCGGACGCCGCCCTTGCCCAGGATGATGGCGCGTTGGCTGGAGCGGCCGATCAGGATTTGCTGGTGGATTTCGACCGATCCATCCTGGCGCTCGGTATATTTTTCGGTCTCTACCGCACTGGCATAGGGCAGTTCGGCGTGTAGCTGGTGATAGAGCTGTTCCCGAGTGATTTCGGCCGCCAGCATCCTGTCTGTCGCATCGGACACCTGATCGGCGGGGAAATGCCATGGTCCCTCCGGCATCGCGCCGGCAAGCGCTGTCTTAAGTTCGGGCAAGCCATCGCCGGTGGCGGCGCTGACAAAATATGTTTCGGTAAAATCAATGGCTTCATTGAGTTTTTGCGCATGAACCAACAGCTTTTCCTTGATCGAAATATCGACCTTGTTGAGGATCAGCAGCTTGGGTTCCTTGCGCGCCTTGAGCGATTCAACGATGATTTCGACTTTTTTCCCAAGCCCGGTTTTGGAATCGATTACCAGCGCGATCAGGTCGGCATCCTGTGTGCCGCCCCATGCGGCCTGCACCATGGCCCGGTCAAGGCGGCGGCGCGGTTCGAAAATGCCCGGCGTGTCGACCAGCATGATCTGCGTATCGCCCTCCAGAGCGACGCCCAGAAGGCGGGTGCGCGTGGTTTGCGCCTTGGCCGATGTGATGGCGATTTTCTGTCCGACCAGCGCGTTGACGAGGGTGGATTTGCCCGCATTGGGCGCGCCAACAATGGCGACGAGGCCGCAGCGTTGCATTATTCCAGTTCCTCCAGCATTTTTTGCGCCGCCGCAGTTTCGGCTTCCTGTTTCGAACTGCCTTCCGCCGATGCGTCACCCACGCCCTTGATGGAGACAGTCACGATGAAACGCGGATTATGGGGTGGGCCGGATTTACCGGCCAGTTCATATTCGGGAGGCTTACGGCGATGGGCGGCGGCCCATTCCTGCAGCGCCGATTTGGGATGCTTGGGCGCGGCCTGCTGGCTGTCCACCCGGTCGCTCCAGGCGCGGCGGATAAATGTCTTTGCTACGTCCATCCCGCCATCAATGAAGAGCGCGCCGATCAGCGCTTCGAGCACGTCGCCCAGAACATTGTCGCTGTCCGCAGCCCCGTCGTCGCGTGCTTGCTTGCCCAGACGCATATGCGGGGGCAGGCCAATTTTCCGCGCAACTTCAGCACAGGTTTCCCCGGCGACCAGCGCATTCAGCCGACGCGACAGCTTGCCCTCTGGTTCATCTGCGAAATGTTCATACAGCCATTCCGCTATGATCAGGCCGAGCACCCGGTCACCCAGAAATTCGAGACGTTCGTAGTTTTGCGGCCCGTGACTTCCATGAGTGAGCGCTTCGGTGAACAGGCCTGCATTATTGGGAACATGGCCAAGTTGTTCCTTGATCCATTCAGATGTTTCGGGTCGCTTCAAAAGCTTTCCCCGATACGATTCAGGCGCGCTGCCGTGAACCATGTCCAGGGCAGGAACCAGTTGGCCGAACCATCAGTCGAAAATACCGAAACAAGGGCTTTTCCGACCAGATTTTCCTCTGGGACCAAGCCGATACCAGCGCCATCGACTGCCGGAAAGCGGCTGTCCGCACTGCGGTCACGATTGTCGCCCATCAGGAACAAATGCCTCTCTGGCACCAGATATACGTCGGTATTGTCAGCCATGCCGTCCTCCAGGTCGAGCACATTATAGCTTTTCCCGTTGGGCAATGTTTCCCGATATTGGGGGTAATGGCACATGCGCGCCCCGTCTTTTACCGCAACCTCGAATTTCAGACGATAGCAGGGCGAGGGCGCATTTTCCTTTGCCGCCGCATCAACCATGTTCTGCGTGACAGGTATTTGCAAATCTTCAATGCGCTTTTTGGGGATCGCTTTGCCGTTCAAATAGAGCGTGCCGTCCTTCACTTGAATCATATCGCCGGGCAATCCGATGACGCGTTTGATATAATCCTGTCGCTGGGTTGGAGGTGCCTTGAACACCACCACATCACCGCGTTCGGGTGTGTTCGGCATTATCCGTCCGGGAATCAAGGGCAGGCTGAAAGGCAGGCTGAAGCGGGAATAGCCATAGGGCCATTTTGCGACCAGCAGATAATCCCCGATCAACAGGCGGGGCTGCATGGATTCCGAAGGGATATTGAAGGGCGAAATGATGAAGCTACGTAGCACGAAGACAAAAAGGCCAAGCTTCAGGAGGAAAAACAGGAAATCCCCTGTTTCCGATTTTTGTTTCATAATTTCGCCTTTGTACGCGCTACCGGTCATGCGCCACCGCTTTGCGGCGGAAGATGTCTAGCGTCAAGGGGTGCTGCGGTCATGCAATTTCCCCGATGATGGTCTATATGACGAGGGAATCGGCGTGCGGGCTGGAAATGACGGAAAGGACGACGATGGATCGTAAAGCGGCCTGGGATGCGATTGACAAGGAAGCTGTTCCTGAATTGAAATCGATATTCGCCAACAATCCTGATCGTTTGTCGGCGTTTACATTGGCCAAAAGTGGCATTCGGTTTGACTGGTCGAAAACCCATCTGACGCCAGCGTTGGTGGACAGGTTTGTCGATCTCGCCAATGCCGCAGGGTTGGTGAAAGCGCGTGAAGCGCTGTTCCAGGGCGAGGCGGTCAATGTGACCGAAGGACGCGCCGCCGAGCATATGGCCGAACGCGGCGAGGGCAACCCGGACAGCGTCGCCCGCGCCAAGGTCCTGCACAACCGGATGCGCGCTCTGATCGATGCGGTGGAAGGCGAAGCTTTCGGTTCGGTTCGTCACATATTGCATGTCGGCATTGGCGGTTCGTCGCTTGGCCCCAATCTGATTGTTGATGCGCTTGGCCGCCATTCTGGGCGCTATGACGTCGCCATTGTATCCAATGTCGATGGCGCTGCGTTGGAAGAGGCCATGGCGCGCTTTGACCCTAGCGCGACCCTGCTGGTTGTCGCATCAAAGACGTTCACGACCACCGAAACCATGCTGAACGCGCAAAGTATCATCACCTGGATGATTGAGGACGGTGTCGAAGACCCTTATGGCCGCGTTATCGCGCTGACCGCCTCGCCGGATAAGGCGATGGAATGGGGCGTCGATGAAACCCGCGTCCTGCCTTTTGGCGAAAGCGTGGGCGGGCGATATTCGCTCTGGTCCTCGATTGGCTTTCCTGTCGCCATGGCGCTTGGCTGGGATGCGTTCGAAAGCTTGCTGGAAGGTGCAGCGGCGATGGATCGGCATTTCCGGCTTGCTGATTTCCGCAAGAATGCACCTGTCATCGCGGCCTTTGCCGATCAATATTATGCCCGTGTCATGCGTTGCCAGACACGCGCCGTCTTTGCCTATGACGAGCGGTTGCGGCTGCTGCCATCTTATCTCCAGCAACTTGAAATGGAGAGCAACGGTAAAAGTGTCACAAAGGATGGCGCGCCCGTTGATGGTCCCACTGCCCCTATCACATGGGGCGGGGTTGGCACCGATGCGCAACATGCAGTGTTCCAGCTTTTGCATCAGGGCAGCCATATCGTGCCTGTTG
The DNA here is from genome assembly GCA_016650315.1 of Alphaproteobacteria bacterium. Taxonomy (GTDB): domain Bacteria; phylum Pseudomonadota; class Alphaproteobacteria; order Sphingomonadales; family Sphingomonadaceae; genus Rhizorhapis. The sequence continues at coordinate 4,472 of JAENVZ010000113.1, forward strand.
AATTTATTGCTTCTATAGAGCCGGGCCATGCACTCGATTCCGCGCATCACGACACGCTGCTCGTTAACTGTTTTGCGCAGGGGGCCGCGCTGATGCAGGGGCGTGAGAATGCCGACGATCCGGCCCGCGCCTATCCTGGCAACCGGCCTTCGATGACGCTGTTGCTGGACGATGTGACGCCCGAAATATTGGGCGCGCTGATCGCTTTTTATGAACATCGCACCTTTGCCAACGCGGTACTGATGGACATCAATCCATTTGATCAGTTCGGCGTTGAACTGGGTAAGGAAATCGCCAGGTCGATCGAAAAGGACGGCCCCAAGGGCTTTGATCCGTCCACCATGGCGTTGATCGAATTGGCGTTGGGTTAAACCTCCCGTTGCGTCGATCAGTCTGAACAGGAAAAGCCATTTGTAACTGCCGCTGCGCCCCGCCATATCCCGGGCCAGCATCAGGAGTGTTTATATGAGCGACTATGATTATGACTTGTTCGTGATCGGCGCAGGATCGGGCGGGGTGCGCGCTGCTCGGGTTTCAGCCGCGCATGGCGCGAAAGTCGCTGTGGCGGAAGAATACAGGGTTGGCGGTACATGCGTCATTCGAGGCTGCGTGCCCAAGAAGCTGCTGGTCTATGGCGCGCACTTTGCCGAGGATTTGCAGGACGCCAGGCGCTTTGGCTGGGATGTATCAGAAACCACCTTCAACTGGCCGGTGCTGCGCGACAACGTGCTGGCTGACGTGGACCGGCTGAATGACTTATATACCCAGACGCTCAACAATCATGGCGTCGAAATCATTCATGAGCGCGCCACTATCGCTGGACCTCATGCGGTGACGCTGGCAAGCGGACGGACCGTTACCGCGAAATATATCCTCGTCGCGGTCGGTGCCTGGCCGATGATGCCCGATTGCGAGGGTGCTGAATATGGCATCACGTCCAATGAAGTCTTCCACTTGGAAACAATGCCCCGCCGCGTTGTGATTGCAGGCGGCGGATATATCGCCAATGAATTTGCGGGCATATTCCACGGGTTTGGCGCGCATGTTACCATCGTCAACCGATCCGACACGATATTGCGTGGGTATGATGAGCAAATCCGTGACCGCTTGCTTCAGATCAGCATGATGAAGGGCATTGAATTCCGCTTCAACGCGCCTTTTGAAAAAGTGGTGAAGGCGGATGATGGGTCGCTGACCGTCCATATGAAAGGCTGCGATCCGATTGATTGCGATGTGCTGCTCTTTGCTACCGGACGAAAGCCCAAGACAGAAGGGCTGGGCCTCGAAAATGCCGGAGTGGAATTGGACGGGCAGGGTGCGATCAAGGTCGATGACTATAGCCAGTCGAACTGTCCCAGCATCTATGCGGTGGGTGATGTCACCAACCGGGTGCAATTAACGCCCGTTGCGATCCGCGAAGGTCAGGCCTTTGCGGACACTGTGTTCGACAATAATCCGCATGTCGTGGACTATCACTGCATTCCATCGGCGGTATTCAGCCATCCCCCAATGGCAGGTGTCGGCATGACCGAGGCAGAGGCGCGCAATTCGTTGGGATCGATCAAGGTCTATACATCTGATTTCCGGGCGATGAAGAATGTGTTGGCGGGACGGAATGAGCGTGCTCTTTACAAAATGATATGCGATGCGGAGACAAATAAGGTCGTTGGCCTTCACATGATCGGCCCCGATGCGCCGGAAATACTTCAGGCGGCAGCTATTGCGGTAAAGGCAGGCCTTACCAAGCAGGCCTTCGACGACACCATGGCTTTGCACCCCAGCATGGCGGAGGAATTGGTGTTAATGCGGTAAGGCAGGTAAAGGGCGATCCCGCATCTTCACTATTTTCTTGTAAAATAACCATTTTGCAAATTCACATTTGCAACTGGTTGCAAAGGCTGGAATGGGTCATTTTATATATAGTGAAAATGCAAGGATGCCGATGCAGACCATAGTTGAACAGTTGGAAGGCAAGCGTCAGGCCGCGCGCCATGGTGGAGGCGTGAAACGCATCGCTGCCCAGCATGCCAAGGGGAAGCTCACCGCTCGTGAGCGTCTGGACGTACTCCTGGACGAGGGATCGTTTGAGGAGCTCGATATGTATGTCGAGCATAACTGCGTCGATTTCGGTATGCAGGAACAGATGGTTCCCGGCGATGGCGTTGTAACCGGATCGGGAACGATCAACGGCCGCCTTGTCTATGTGTTCAGCCAGGATTTCACGGTTTTCGGGGGTTCCCTCTCTGAGCGCCATGCCCAGAAAATCTGCAAGATCATGGATATGGCGCTGAAGGTTGGCACGCCGGTCATCGGTCTTAACGACAGCGGCGGTGCGCGCATTCAGGAAGGCGTGGCGAGCCTTGGTGGCTATGCGGAAGTGTTTCAGCGCAATGTACTGGCAAGCGGTGTTGTGCCGCAACTTTCGCTCATCATGGGGCCATGCGCGGGCGGCGCGGTTTATTCGCCCGCAATGACAGACTTCATCTTCATGGTGAAGGATAGCAGCTACATGTTTGTCACCGGTCCTGACGTGGTCAAAACGGTAACCAACGAGATTGTAACGCAGGAAGCCTTGGGCGGCGCTGTTACGCATACCACCAAATCTGGCGTTGCCGATGTCGCTTTTGAAAACGACATAGAGACGCTGCTCGCTGCCCGTGATTTCATCGACTTCCTGCCGCTTTCCAACCGCGAAGAGGTGCCCGAAAGGCCGACTGCGGATGCATGGGACCGGATCGAGGAAAGCCTCGATATGCTCATACCGGCCAACGCCAACCAGCCCTATGATATGCATGAGTTGATCCGCAAGACAGTGGATGAGGGAGATTTCTTTGAAGTGCAGCCTGCCCATGCGGGTAACATCATTTGCGGTTTCGGGCGTATTGAAGGACGCACCATCGGCATTGTTGCCAATCAACCCACGGTGCTTGCCGGTTGCCTTGACATCAAGGCATCGAAGAAGGCGGGGCGTTTTGTCCGCTTTTGCGATGCTTTCAACATTCC
>JAENVZ010000114.1 GCA_016650315.1 Alphaproteobacteria bacterium
AGCCTGCCATAATGTTCCGTGTCCGTTTGCGCGACGATCCGTTCGGCCACTTCATGCTGGAACATCAGGGTCAATGACGCCCACCATGGTCGCCATTGTGTCGTTGTCAACCATCCCACCAGCAATGCCGTGCCGACATTATAAGGAAGATTGGAGACGATATGCGCTCCCTCACCCGCCAGTGTGCGGGCATCGACGGCCATGGCATCATCCTCAATGATACGCAGCTTGCCGGGGAAAGACATCTGCAACTCTGCCAGCGCGGGCAGGCAGCGCCGGTCGCGTTCAACCGCAACGACATCGGCCCCCGCGCGGAGCAGCGCCCGTGTCAGTCCGCCGGGACCCGGCCCCACTTCATAGACGGTTTCTCCAGCAAGCGGCCCCGGAATTGCCGCGATCCGGTCAAGCAACTGCTCATCCAGCAGGAAATTCTGGCCGAGCGCCTTGCTCGCACGTAATCCGTGGCGGGCTATGACTTCCCGTAGCGGTGGCAAAGTCACGGGATCAGCCGCAATAGCTCAGCCGGTTTTCCGCCGAAATGGCGGCCACTTCAATGGCCGCGATCATGGCGCCGGGATTGGCTTGTCCCTTGCCGGCAATGCCAAAGGCGGTGCCATGATCGGGGGACGTGCGGATGATGGGCAGGCCCAGTGTCATGTTGACGCCTTCGTCGAAATGCAGCGTCTTGACGGGAATCAGTGCCTGATCGTGATACATGCACAGCGCTACGTCATATTCGGCGCGTGCACGTGGATGAAACATCGAATCGGCGGACAAGGGGCCAACGATGTCGATACCTTCGGCGCGAAGCTGTTCGACAGCGGGAATGATGATGTCGATTTCTTCCATGCCCAGTTCGCCGCCCTCGCCAGCGTGAGGGTTAAGGCCTGCAATGGCGACCCGGGGTGCGGGGATGGCGAAATTCTTCCGCAATCCCTTGACCGCCGCATGGGCCCGCGCCTTGATCAATTCGATGGTGAGTGCACCCACTACGTCTTTGAAGGGCATGTGCGTGGTGATCGGTACGACCCGCAAGCTGGGGCTGACCAGCATCATGACGGCGTTTGACCGCGCAACGCCACAGCGTTCGGCAATGAATTCGGTCTGTCCAGGATGTGTGAAACCGACCGAATAGAGCTGTTTTTTTGATACCGGGGCAGTGATGATCGCGCCTGCCGAACCCGAACGGGCGAGGCCGGCGGACAGTTCCAGCGATTGCAGGGAACAACGTGCACCCTCGTAACTCGGCTGACCGGGAACTACAGGCCCCCCGTCGTCAATATGCAGGCAAGGCAGGGCGTCATTAAAGGCCGCAGAGGCATTAGCCGGTTCTTCGATTCGGGCGATCGGACCGTCCCAGACCGCGGAAAGCGACGCAACGTCTCCAACGGCAAAGAAATGCGGCAACGCTCGTTCATGCCGCAGTTCCCATGCCTTCGCCACGATTTCAGGCCCGATGCCTGCCGGATCGCCCAGGGATACAGCAAAGGGGCCAATCGTCATTCTATTGAACTCCGAACTCAGTTATAGTCAATAACCGCATCCCGCCGCAGGTCGCGCAGATATATGCGGGCCCGCTTGTTGACGCGCTCATCTTCCAATTGTGCCATGATCTGATCGAATGAAGGCGCGCCTGCGTCTTGCGGATCATCCCGGCCGCACAGCACCAGAACGCGCACGCCATCCTTGACTGACCCGAAGGGCGGGCTGGCCTCCCCGACCTGCAGGGTAATCAACATCTCCTGCAACGGCGCTGGCAGGTCGCGGATCTTTATCTGGTCGTTGTCGACGACATCGGCGCCAACCTGCGCGGCGATGTCGTTGGCGGTGCCGCACCCCTGTATTTTTTTGGTGGCATTGGCGAATGCACCGGCACGGGTGGATGCCTGTGCCTGGGTAGTGCCTTCGGGAAATGCGATGCTGAGTTGTTTCAGGCTGAGCAGCGCGTCACGCGGATCGGCGGTCAGGATTTTGCGTTTATCCATGACCAACAGGATAGAAAAACCACCCGGAACCTGGACCGGACCGGCAATTTGCCCTATCTGCATTTCCCGCGCGGCAATAGCCAGTTCATTGGGAAGCTGCGCCAGTCGCACCCAGCCCAGGTCGCCACCGACGGCTGCGGTGGATGCCTCTGAAAATTGTCGGGCATAGGCCTGGAACGAAGCGCCCTGCTGGATCTGCTCAATGATTTTGCGACCGTTGCCGGAAATCTGTTGCGCGTTCTCGGGGGTCGCTGACAGGTAGATTTCCCCGATACGATATTCATCTTCGCCTTTGGACGCTTTCAATCGTTCAATGATTGACTGGACTTCTTCTTCGCCGACATTGACGAATGGCTGAACATTGCGGCGGAGCAGGCGGCTCCAGGCCAATTCGCCCTCAATCTGACGCTTGATGCTGATGGGCGAACTGTCGTGCTGCCGTAAATATTCCTCGAATTGTTGGGGGGTTTGTTTGAAATTCTGGGATACCCTGGCATAACTCTGTTCGATTTCGGTACGATCGACGACAATGTCATGGGCCTTGGCTTCCTGAATCTGCAATGTTTCGTCGATCAGGTTGCGCAGCACCTGCAGCCGCAGGCGTTCCTTTTCCTCGTCGGCAATTTTGCCCCCATTGGCTGTGACGATCAGCGCCAATCGCTGATCTACATCAGTGCCGGTGATGATTTCACCGTTGATGATGGCGGTTGCCTTGCGAACATTGGGATCGCTCTTGCCGAAAAGGGTAACGTCGTCCGGGATATTGAGGCTGTTTTGCGCGGGAGGGGTGCCTCGCGCCTGCGCTGCCGCTTCGGTTTGCGCTGCAATCATGGTGCTGGCACTACAAGCCAGAACCAGCATCACCCTTCCGAAATATGCTTTATACCCATTCGAAGCGTGCAATTTTTGCTTCATTGTCGCAATATTCTCCAACATTATTGGCATGTGCCATGGTCTTGCTTAACCTCAGCTTAGCAAAGGAACACCTTGGCGCATGCGATAGGGCGCATCCGGCAAACACGATCTGGCGCCTCTTTTATATACCAAGATTGCGAAAAGCCAGCCGCAGCAGGAAAGAGTTGCCGCGCCGCGCATCGCCCGCTTCGCTATAGTCCCGCCGCCATGTCACGCCGAGTTCAACGCAATCGTCCTGATAGGCGATTCCAAGGCGATGGCGCACCGGTTCATAACCATCGGACAGCGACGTCGGATCATCCTTTTTACTGGTCAAATCGACAACGGTCGATCCGAATACCGACCAGAATCGGGTGATCTGCACCCTCGCGCCCAGCCGGATCTCCTCGCGATCCTGCAAATCTTCCAAACCCGGACCAATGTTGCGGTTAAGCCTTAAATATCCGGCCATGACATAGGTGCTGCGCGATCCAATCGTGGCGTCGATTTCGTTTCTGCGAACCGCCAGATTGTCTTTGTCCAATCGGAAACGATGCGTCAGGCTGACAAAATCCTTGTAGCGGATGGTCGTGCGGCCAACGATGTCCGATACACGTTCTGACAGGCCAGTGCCATCGGGGAACAGGGTCGAGCGACTGTTGAGTCGATAGCTTTGACCGACGACCGCATCAATGGTGAGTCCGGGCCGGTCCAGCGCATATTCCAGGCCATATGTAATGCGCGTGCTGTCCTCGAAGCGATCATAGCCGGGAAAGCGGTTGAGCGCGAACAGGTTGCTGTCCTCCAACTCGACCGCGCGGGCATCCTCATTGGGGACATTGAGATTGGATAGCTTGGGCGCGGCAACGATCTGCACCCGGGGCGTGATTTTCTGCGTCCCGCCAAACGCCTCGCCGATGAAGGGCCAGCGCACGTCCATGGCCGCCGCCGCGATACCACGGGTTTGCCAGCCGCTCGTGCCCCGATAGATGATGGTATCGGTAAGCAGGTTTTCGTCACTGTGATAGATGTCGCCGCGTAGATAGCCGGTGAAGGTGACCTCTTGTCCCCAGGCTGTGATTTTGCGCAAATCCCATTGCGCCCCGGCAAAGGCGCGCTGTGTATCCTGTCCGTCCGCCCGACTTATACCCAGGCTGTTCATTTGCAGTTGCAGTTTTCCGCCCAGCAACGGATCAGTGAACCGTCTGCGATAATCAATGACAGGCAGGGCAATCGGAACCGTGCCTTGATCGACATCCATGCGTAATGTCTGCACGGCCCAGCCGGCAATCGAGAAATAGCTGTTGTCGTCGATCCGTTCGGCCCCGAGCGTCGAACGCAGACGGTCATCGCGGCTGATGTCGTAACGGCGTAGATATGTGCGATCGCTTGCGACGCGGGCTGAACCGCTGATGCTCCAATAAGGGTCGATCTGGAATTTGCCGCTGGTTTCGAAATAACCGCGAATATCGCGCTGGGTCGTCTGCGTCAGGCCGCTGGAAGTGGGTACGCGCGATCCATAGGTAACATATCCGGTGATCTGGTAGGCGCCCCTGGCCAGCAGGCTTTGATAATTGGCCTGTACCATGGGGGATGAATCGGAATAGAAATGCGGCGTAATCGTCAGGCTGCGGTTGCTCGCAATCTGCAGATAGTAAGGCAACGAGAATTCAAGGCCGTTGACCCTGTCGAAGCCCACGCCAGGCACCAGCAGGCCGGACCCGCCGCCATCGCCTGTCGGATGCGACAGGCCCGGCAATGGAATAAGGGGCAGACCGAAAAGCTCCACGCGCGCACCCTTGTAAATGATGCGTCGGCGGTTCGGATCATAGATCACACGGACGGCCCGGATCTGCCACGTAGGTTCCTTGGGGCAGCCGTTGTGGTCTTCCACGGCGCAGGGGGTGTAGGCCGCATGGCTCAGCGTGATGACCTCATTCTTCCGCACGCCCGAGCGCGCGGCTAGCCTTCCGCCCCTTTCCAGCACCAGCAACAGATTATCGACAGCACCGTCTTTCAGAGAATCGGTAAGCTCGATCGAATCGCCATAGGCGATATCGCCTTCGGGGTTGGTGACAGAGATGTTGCCGCTGGCATGGACCTGTCCCGTGGCGCGGTTCCATATGATTTCGTTGGCGCGCAAGCGGTTCCCATCGCGGAGCAGTTCCACATTGCCGCTGGCGGTCACGACCTCGCTGGCATCATCATATTCCAGCCGGTCGGCGGTAAAGGCTATTTCCTCGCTGTTGGCAGGGGCAGGGGTACTGGGCGGGGCCTGTTCCTCAACGGGCCGGGCAATGTCCTGCGCGCCCGCATTAGGACTCGATACAGCTATGCAAGCCAGTGCCGTCAGGGCCATGGCGCCATGCGTGACAGGATTATTCAGCTTTGGCGTCATGCATACTCTGGATGGTCACAATAGTTTGAAGGCAGCCTATCGCATTGCTTTGCCCTTGCCGCAATCTGCAAAGACCGCTTTATTTGGTCAAACCGCTTTGCCTATGTGACAAATGCTTCTTATGTGTCGCATCGTGATATTTGTTGAAATACCATATTCAAAGGATCGACCATGCGCATCTCCATCAGTCCTGCCCGGCGCGCTGACGCCGACACGATTGCCTTTGCCGTGGGCAAGGGTGCGCTGACCGGACTGCCGATAACGGCATCGAAAACCGTTATTGAAGGCGCAAAAGCGGCACGCTTTACCGGAGAAACGGCCGCAATCTTCGAAACATTCGTCGATGAAGGCGGCAAGACAATACGTGTCATGCTCGTTGGCATCGGAGCGGGCAATGGCGCAGATTTTGAAAAGGCTGGCGCTGCGCTGGTCGCGAAGCTGCTCACATCGGGCGCGGCGGCTCTGAATGTCGAATTTCCAGGTGGAGCGAATGGCGATTATGTTGCACGTCTCGCTTTTGGTCTGCAATTACGAGGGTGGCGCATGGATGCCTATCGCACTCGTCTTTCCGACAAGCAGAAGCCGACATTGCAGGATGTCACATTGGTCAGCGACGCGTCGGGCGCAAGAGAGGCCTGGGAGCGTCTGTCAGCGGTGGCAGATGGCGTGCTGTTTGCGCGCGAACTGGTCGCAGAGCCAGCCAATATTCTGTATCCCGAAAGCTTCGTCGAACG
>JAENVZ010000115.1 GCA_016650315.1 Alphaproteobacteria bacterium
ATTGAGCCATGCCCTTACCGTTCTTCAAGATGCCGGTGATACGAGTAAGGCTCTGACGGACGAGCTGGGAAAAGCAATCCAGTCCGGGGATATCGAGGCCCAGCGCCAACTTGTCGGTATGATCTTTGACAGTCCGGCGGTGCGCCTATGTACGAGCATTTCTGCCAACATGAAGATCAAACCAGCAAAGCGCCAGTCATTGGAACGCTGCTTTGATGTCGCTAGCGATCTCTCCTTCTCCGCTCCATTGCCTGAAATCGTCCCCGTCTTCCCCAAGCAAAAATCCTTTGGGAAAGTCCGAATGATCCATGATCCCAGGCTTCTGGTGCGAACTGCGCAGCAACTGGTGCTGCAAGTGATGGGAAAGTTCCTGAAACCACGGCCGTTTCAGTATACGCAATGCGGCGTCCCCGCCGCCATTGCTCAGGTCAAGAAGCTGATGCCGGCGGGATACGTACATGCTGCCCATCTCGACATTCAGAATTGTTATCTCAGCTTCACTCCCGAGAAGCTGGTACTGGAACTGCCCCTCCGCGAGGATGTGGTAGAGCACGCCGTCATTGGACGGCATTTGAAAGTGAGGATGAGCACGGAGACTCGATACGGGAAACCTTCCCTCAAACTCCCCACCTCTAACTTTCTCCACCTGGCCCGCCAGGGAATCCCTCAGGGCGCTTGCTGCTCTCCGATTATCGGCATGTACATCATGGCCTGCCTTCCGTGGCATATTCACGACGGCATTGTCCTTGTAAACTTTGCCGATGATTTCCTTCTTCTTGCCATGTCGGCACAGCAGTTGGAACAGGCAATCGGTGAGTTGCACACTGCCGTGACGGGACTCCCCGGCGGGCACTTCAAGCTCAAAGAGATTTCCTCAGGGCCTATAGCCAAAGGCTTAGAATTTCTCGGCCATCACCTCCGGCTTACAGGCGGGAAGTTGGTAACGCGGCCGTCAACATCAAATCTGGAGTCGATTGCCGAAGAACTGGCAAGATTGGACGATAAGCTCGGGAAACATCATTTTCCGATCAACGAGAAACCGGCCCCGGATGGCCTCTTATTGTTGGCTGACATGATCTCAAAACTTACAGGCTGGGCGTCGGCATTTCGGGAATGCGATAACATGGACAGGTACCTGGCCTCCTACATGGTCTCCATCGACCAATGGATAGAGCTTCTCCACGTTGACATGGAGCAGGTCAAAGCCGCCATCGATCCGAGCATGGCATATGTTCCATCGGACTATGCCTTCGGACACAACTGATGATACACCTTCTGCACAGGGTTATAGCATGACTGAACAAAACGCATTTCTGACCCGTGAGCAAGCGGCGCACTACCTTGGAGTGAGCGTCCCTACGATGGCGCGATGGGCATCGAGAAGCCTGGGACCGTCCTTCTATAAATTCGGTCGGCGGACTAAATATCGACTTCATGACCTTGAAGCGTTTGTGGAGACACGCCGGAAACCGGCATGATCTTCATCCTGCGATAGATGTGCAGCTTATGGCTGTAGGTATGTGAGTTCGAGCCCTGGAAATGTCACCTTTGCCATCGCCTCAACATGAAGGTCCGGATTTGCGTTATCCCCATAATAGTCACTGGTCACCTTGCCCTGGCTCCATGCCCCTAATGCCTTGAGCGCATCCGGCCCGGCCTCGCTCCGCCGCAATGCGTCGCGAAACGAATGTCGGAAGGAATAAAATGCCTGCCTCGGCTCAACGGTCATGGCTTCCTTCAAGAAGGTATCCCGGAAGCGCCTAAGGGCATAGGTCGCCATATTCCCATATTTGTCAGGCTTGAGATTGCTGAACAGCCGGGGTGCATTGGCATCCTTCTGCCGTTCAGCAAAGGCGACAAACCCGAGGGCGATCAGTTCGGGGTGAACCGGAATTTTCCGCCGGCTGGTGATCGTTTTGACCGTCTTTGTCGTGGCCGAGCCATTTTCTTCATCATCCTCGTCCGATGAGGCCACCACATCGACAAACCATGTGCCGTTGGCGGTGCACTTCACATCCGAGGGCAGCATCTGGCAGATTTCATTGGGACGCATTCCCATGAACAAGCTGAGCAGCGGCAGCCAGAAGCGCCAGTCGCGATCCTTCTTGGCATAGGGTGACGGTGCGGCAGGGGCGCAACTTTGATAGAAGTCGCTGGCGAAGAAGGCCTTCAACTGGTCGAGGGAGAACGGCAAACGCTTGTCTTCAGGCTTGACCTCGTCCCGCTTGATCGGGCGAAGCGTCGCGGCCGGGTTGTGGGGCAGGAGCCGTTTGAGCGTGGCGAGGTGCAATATATCGCGAAGCGTATCGAGATAGCCCGCCTGCGTGACCGGGGCGAGGACCGGTCGCCCGTCGGCCGCAGCCTTATCAATGGCCTTGGCCAAGGGCAGGTCGCCGTAAATTTTCGTGCGATTGCTCGGCGTTCGCGCAAGCATGCTACGCGCGGCAAGACATCGGTCATAATCGATGGCAGCAACCGGGGTGTCGTCACCCATCAGTTCCCGCAAGTACGCGACCCGCGACCGGACTTTGTCCGTCCATTTCGCTGACGTACCGTTGGCTTCAGCCTCCTCAATTTCGAGCGTCAGGTACTGCTCGGCCAGGAACTGGAACGAAACCGGGTCGGGACGGGCCGGATCGAACAAGCCGTCGAAGAACGGACGGTCGAAGCGATCCTGATAGCGGGCCAGCTTGCGGCGCTGGAGTTCGAGCAACCCGCGACGGGTTATGTCGTAAAGGCGCAGTTGCGTATCGGGTGTGAGAGCATCTGGGCTCGCCCCGGCCTGTTTCAGCAGCTTACCTTCCACGGTTCCAATCCACTGATCGGCGCGGATGTCATCGGGGTTGCGAAGGATCGAGATGCCAATCTCAGTTTCGATTTCGGCCTCATCGCGGTCTCCACTCTTAGACGGAGTCGTAATCTCGCGATCCTGAAAGGTCTCTTCGGCTCTCGCCACATAGCTGCGGACCATGGCGATGAGTTCATCGTCGGAAAGCCTGATGGTGCCCGCCTGCCCATTGCTGTTTAGCGTCCCGGCTTCCGCTGCCTCGAACAAGGCGCTCCACTTCACGTCTTCGATTTCGCGCAGCTTCTTAGCCTGTCCCTTTTCCTTGGTCTTGAGCGAATGCTGAATGACAGGGCGGCCGATGATGGCGGCGAGATGCTTGGGGACGACGCGGCGATAATACCAAGTTCCGTCGCGGCACAGGAGTCGATTTCCCGACATGTCTTTTTCTCCCGAAATGTACCAGTGAAATGATGCATCGAGTGGAATAAGACGTTGGAAATGCGCGGTTGTAAAGAATACCAGTGGGTTACTGGCACACTGGTGGAGCCGAGGGGAATCGAACCCCTGACCTCGTCATTGCGAACGACGCGCTCTCCCAACTGAGCTACGGCCCCGATTGGCGCTCTATAAACATGGCGCCTGAAGAGTTGCAATGCCTTTCTGAATTCCGAAAATATCACTCGATGCTTATCGGAAAAGCACGGCGATTATCGATCCGTCCTTCTTGGCTGGAAAACCATTTTGTATCGCATCTGACTCTGGTATCCCGCGTTGGCATTTGTTGAGAGGAAGAAGCGATGGCCCACGCCTGGCGTTTGAAATCCCGTCCGACCGGCATCCCGACATCAGCCAACTTCGAGTTGGTGGACATCCCCCGCGCACCGCTTGGCGAAGGCGAAATCCGGGTGCGCAATCACTGGCTGTCGGTCGATCCCTATATGCGCGGGCGGATGAATGACGTCAAAAGCTACGTCCCGCCATTCGCAATCGGTGAGCCGATGCAGGGCGGCGCGACAGGAGAGGTGATTGAAAGTCGTAATGAAGGCTTTGCAGCGGGTGACCTTGTCTTTCACATGGGTGGCTGGCGCGACGAGGCGGTGGTAGGGGCACACCTGAATCCCTTCAAACTGCCCGACATGGGCTTGCCCGAACAGACATGGCTTCACAATATGGGTCTAACCGGCGCTACTGCTTATATGGGCCTGCTAAAGACGGCGCGGGCAAAACCGGGCGACGTTGTCTTTGTATCGGCTGCGGCTGGCGCAGTGGGGTCTGCGGTCGTGCAGATCGCCAAGGCCAAGGGTATGACGGTTATCGGATCAGCCGGTGGCACGAACAAATGCGCATGGGTGATGGAATTAGGTGCCGACGCGTGCATCGACTACAAAGCGGGACCAGTGCATCCCCAGCTTCGTGAAGCCGCACATGCAGTTGGTTCTGGCGGCATCGACATCTATTTCGACAATGTGGGCGGAGACCATCTGGACGCGGCATTCGCCACCGCCAACAATTTCGCGCGCTTCGCCATTTGCGGCATGATCGACGCATATAATGACGGGAAGCCGCTGGAGCTACAGTATATATTACGCTGCATCTCCGCTCGCATTCGGATGCAGGGTTTCATCTACACCGACTTCATGGCCGATATGCCGGAATTTTACGCCGATATGGGGCGAATGATCGCGGAAGGAAAAGTCGTGGCGCGCGAAACCATAACCGAAGGGCTGGAAAGCGCGCCGCAAGCATTTCTCGGCCTGTTCAGCGGCGCCAATATGGGAAAAATGCTTGTAAAACTGTAATCGGCAGACCGCAGACTATGCCTCAATCCCGAATGAAAGAAAGTCGGGCATTGGGCCGTTCCAGCCGTCGTCGGGACCATCGTCATGGGTATCGCGGCGGTTCGGCTTCGGCTTGTCGGCGGGCCGCGCTTTTTGTTCGACTATAGCTTCGGGTCGCCGTTCTTCACCTGTAGACTTTGAGGTTGCAGCATTTGGTGCGCTACCATTTGGTTCAACGGCTTTGGGTTCAACGACCTTGGGTTCAACGACCTTGGGTTCGCTGGCTTTGGGCTTTCTGGCAGACTTCTTGGCCTGGACAGGCTTTTCGTCCGCTTCCGGCAATTCAGCATCGCCAACCCGCTGAATTTTCATGCCGGTCAGCTTTTCGATACCAGCAATCGCTTCTGCATCATCCTTTGTTGCAAAGGTAAAGGCCGTTCCCGTTGCCCCTGCCCGGCCCGTACGACCGATGCGGTGGATATAATCGTCAGGATGCCAGGGTGCATCAAAGTTGAAGACATGGGACACGCCCTTCACATCCAGTCCACGCGCCGCAACGTCGGACGCGACCAGAATGTTGATGTCGCCATTTTTGAACCGGTCGAGTTCGGCGATACGTGAGGCCTGTTCCATGTCGCCGTGAATTTCGCCCGCCGAATAACCGCTGCGTTGCAGGCTTTTCGCCAGATCGCGCACCGCCGTCTTGCGATTGCAAAAAATAATGGCGGTTTTGACCTTTTCGCTTTCCAGCAGACTGCACAGTTTGTCGCGCTTTTTGCGCGCATCGACAGGGACCAGCCATTGCGTGATCGATGTGTTGGCCGTCGCAGGTCTCGACACTTCAATCAGCTTGGGATTGCTCAGAAACTTGTCGGAAAGCTTCTTGATAGGCGGCGGCATGGTCGCCGAAAACAACAGGGTCTGCCGATTGGCAGGCAATTTTGTGCAGATTTCCTCAATGTCCGGGATGAATCCCATATCGAGCATCCGGTCGGCCTCATCGATCACCAACAGGTTGCAGCCGGTCAGCAGTATATTGCCGCGGCCGAACAGGTCCATCAGGCGGCCTGGCGTGGCAATCAATACGTCAACGCCCTTTTCCAGCGCCTTTACCTGATCCCCCATCGACACGCCGCCAATCAGCAATGCCATCGAGAGTTTGTGATATTTGCCATATTTCTCAAAATTCTCGGCCACCTGCGCCGCGAGTTCGCGGGTCGGTTCAAGAATCAGCGAGCGGGGCATGCGCGCACGGCTGCGGCCTTCGGCGAGAATATCGATCATCGGCAGGACAAAGCTGGCGGTCTTGCCGGTACCCGTCTGGGCAATGCCGATCAAATCCCTCATCATCAGTACAGACGGTATGGCCTGCGCCTGAATTGGGGTCGGCTCATCATAGCCGGCCTCATGTACCGCTTTCTGCAATTCTTCTGATAGGCCGAGATCGGCAAAATTCATAATCTGTCCGGAAAAACAGGGTCCGCATCATGCGCACCTCAATAGCGCGGGGCCATGCGCAACATTACGCTGAATGTCAAGAATTTCCGCTGTTGGCGCGGTAAATCCTATTTCTCCACGACCAGTCTCCTGAACCCTTCAATCTCGCACATTGCGCCATTGCGGGCGTGGATCATGTCTCGATCGGCACATAGTCGATCATCTTCCGTCGGCTCCATATAAAAGCCCGAATAGAAATCCACCGAGCGACAGTCATCGTTCAATTTTGCGCGAACCCGTTTCTGGTCAATGAGGATCAGATCGACACTGTCGTCTTGCGTAATGGCTGCACCCACAATGGCTTTCATGGGAACGCAGCGGTTCGCCTTCTTTTCCTTCCATTCAACTTCGGCCTGTGGCGGCGGCCCGGACCGTCGCGTTACGAGCGTCGGCACGCGAATGATGATCCGGCGTTCGATGACCAGTTGCGCATATTCCGTGCCGCCCATGGCGAAAGCCCCCTCGCGCCGTGATGCGATGCTCTCCGCCGCCGTATCCGGCGTGATCAATAACAAAAGAAAAACAACAGACAGCAAGCCAAACCCCTTTTGAACTCTCATGGCTTATATCCACTCGATTGAACAACGGATTAATCCGGCGGGTCCGACTGGAATTATGTGCTGCATTTGCGCATATAACATCCATGATCACGGATACATGCATGAACGGCTTTCGTTCCATATTGGGCAAACGCGGTCTTATCGAGGATCCTGACGACATCGATCCATGGGTTCATGACTGGCGCGGCCGCTATCATGGCGCGACGCGGGCGATCCTGTCGCCAGCCACAACGGACGAAGTCGCGGCGATCATAAAGCTTGCCAACGAACTGGTCGTGCCGCTCGTCCCGCAAGGCGGCAACACATCGATGGTGGGCGGAGCGACGCCGCCACCGGACGGCAGAGCCCTGATCCTTTCGCTGCGACGCATGAACCACATTCGATCCATTTCGGCGCAGGACAATCTCACCGTCTGTGAAGCAGGCGTGATCCTGTCTACCCTGCATGACGCTGCACTGGAAATCGACCGCCGTTTTCCGCTGAGCCTTGGTGCAAAGGGATCAGCGACCATCGGCGGCCTTATTTCTACTAATGCGGGGGGAACACAGGTCCTGCGCCACGGCACGATGCGGGCACTGGTTGAGGGGATAGAGGCCGTGCTTCCCGACGGCAGCATCCACCACGGCCTCGACGCGCTCAAGAAAGACAATCGCGGCTATGACATCAAACAATTGCTGATCGGGGCAGAGGGCACGATCGGCATTGTTACAGCGGCCAGCCTGCGCCTCGTCCCGGCCATTGCCGACCGGGCCGTGGGCTGGGCCTGCGTCGCAACGCCTGAAGACGCGCTCGCCCTGTTGCGCCATGCCGAACGGGCGATTGGCAATGTGGTGGAGGGGTTTGAGATCCTGGGCGACGATACGCTCACAGCGGTGCTCAACATCCTTCCGGGTGCACGCTGTCCCACACAAACACGCGCACCCTG
>JAENVZ010000116.1 GCA_016650315.1 Alphaproteobacteria bacterium
GGTAAAGGCGGGTGACACGCTGCTGATCGTGGAGGCCATGAAGGTCATGAATCCCATCACAGCGCCCGTTGCCGGAACGGTCAAGGCGCTGCTCGTCGAAAATGGTCAGCCGGTCGAATTCGATCAGCCGTTGGTTGTCGTAGAGTAAGCGCGCCATGAGTTTTGAAAAAATCCTCATCGCCAATCGAGGCGAAATCGCATTGCGCATTCATCGCGCGGCGCATGAAATGGGGATCAAGACGGTCGCGGTCCATTCGACAGCAGACACCGATGCCATGCACGTTCGTCTGGCCGACGAAGCGATCTGCATCGGGCCGCCTAGCGCTGCGGACAGCTATCTCAACATTCCCAATATTATTTCAGCGGCGGAAATTTCCGGCGCGGACGCGATTCATCCGGGTTATGGCTTCCTGTCGGAAAATGCGCAGTTCGCCGAAATCGTCGAAGCGCACGACATCGCTTTCATCGGACCCAAGCCCGAACATATCCGCACCATGGGCGACAAGGTGGAGGCAAAGCGTACTGCGGGCGCGCTCGGTCTGCCGCTGGTGCCGGGTTCCGACGGCGCGGTTTCCGAACTTGGCGAGGCGAAACGGATCGCCAAGGACATCGGCTATCCCGTGCTGATCAAGGCGGCGTCGGGCGGGGGCGGGCGCGGCATGAAGGTGGTGCCTGACGAAGCCCAGCTTGAAACGCTGATGCAACAGGCCGGGTCGGAGGCGAAAGCTGCCTTTGGCGATGCGACCGTCTATATGGAAAAATATCTGGGCAATCCCCGGCATATCGAATTTCAGGTGTTCGGTGACGGCAAAGGCAATGCCATCCATCTGGGTGAGCGCGATTGTTCGTTGCAGCGGCGGCACCAGAAAGTGCTGGAGGAAGCGCCATCTCCGGTCATTTCGTCCGAACAGCGGTCCCGCATGGGCGAAATCGTGCGCAAGGCGATGGCTGACATGGGCTATCGCGGCGCGGGTACGATCGAGTTCCTGTACGAAGACGGCGAATTCTATTTCATTGAAATGAACACCCGGCTGCAGGTGGAACATCCCGTTACGGAAATGATCACCGGCGTCGATCTTGTCCGCGAACAGATCCGCATTGCCGAAGGCAAGCCGCTATCGGTTGCGCAGGAGGACCTGGTCTTTTCGGGGCACGCCATCGAATGCCGGATCAATGCCGAGGACCCCAAGACATTCGCGCCGTCGCCGGGCACCGTCACCAGCTATCATGTCCCCGGCGGCATGCATGTCCGCGTCGATAGCGGCTTGTATCAAGGCTATAAGGTGCCGCCTTATTATGACAGCATGATCGGCAAGCTGATCGTCTATGGGCGTACCCGTGAAGGCTGTTTGATGCGCCTGCGCCGTGCGCTGGAGGAATATGTGATCGAGGGGATGAAGACGACCATCCCGCTGCACCAGGCGTTGCTCCGCGATCCCGAATTCCAGAATGGCGATTATACGATCAAATGGCTGGAGGAATGGCTGGCCCGCGATAGCGGAACCTAGGTCCTGACCCTGATCTTCAGGGGTTGTCGAATTCTCTATATTTCGATAATTCGACAACTATGGAAGAATCAGTTGCAGCCGATATGCTTAGTGCTCTGGCGCACCCGGTCAGGCTGGGCTTGTTCCGGGCGCTGGTGGCGGTGGGGCCTGATGGGGAAAGCGCAGGCGCACTGGCTGGAAAGCTTGAAACACCGCCGTCAACTTTGTCACATCATCTTTCCGTATTGGAACGGATGGGCCTCATCAGCCACAAGAGGCAACAGCGTAACCTTATCTATTCGGCCGAGCACGCCGCCATCAAGGAATTGATGAATTTTCTGGTAATCGACTGCTGCGGCGGGCGGCCGGAGCTGTGCGGCCATGCAGCGTCATTACCCGTGCAGGAAGAACAGACAGCATGAAACGCGCACTGACGGCTGAAGCCCTTGGCACGGCGTTGCTGGTCGCCACGGTCGTGGGATCGGGCATCATGGCCGAGCGGTTGGCCGGCGGAAACGACGCCATTGCGCTGCTGGGCAATACGGCAGCGACCGGTGCGGTGCTGTACGTCCTCATCACGATATTGGGACCGGTATCCGGCGCGCATTTCAATCCTGCCGTTACACTGTTGCTGAACCGGAGTAAGACTCGCTGGATAACGATTGCGGTCCAACTGGTCGCCGCTGTGGCAGGCACGGTTCTGGCACATGCCATGTTCGGGCATCCGCTGATCGAACAGGGCGTCAAAGCGCGCACCGGGGCGGGCCAGTGGATTGGCGAATATGTCGCAACCTTTGGCTTGTTGCTTACCATCAGGCTGGGAACGCATGTTCGAGCAAGCGCCGTGCCGGGGCTGGTTGCTGCGTGGATTGTGGCAGGATACTGGTTTACGTCATCGACCAGCTTTGCCAATCCGGCCGTCACACTGGCCCGCGCCTTTTCCGACAGCTTCGCAGGCATCCGCCTGATCGACGCGCCAGCCTTTGTCATTGCCCAAGTTGCGGGCGGGGCAGCGGGCTATTGGCTTGGCGGCTGGTTGCTGGCATCAACCCCCGCACTCGATCATCAGGGAGCCTATGCGCCCTTGACCGAAATGAAGGACCCTGCATCATGAAAGCAACCATCTGGCATAACCCCGCCTGCGGCACGTCGCGCAAGACGCTGGCGATTCTGCAGGATACACCGGGCATTGACCTGACGGTCATTGAATATCTGAAAAACCTTTATCGCCGGGACAAGCTGGCCCAGCTCATTCGTGACGCCGGACTGACCCCGGCAGAAGCGCTGCGGCTGCGTGGCACGGATGTGGAGGAAAAAGGCCTGCCACAAGCCAGCGATGATGAAATTCTGGACGCGATGGTTGCCAATCCAGCCTATGTGAACCGGCCCTTTGTTGAAACGGACAAGGGCGTGCGCTTTTGCCGCCCGCAGGAAAAGGTGTTGGAGATTTTATAGAATTTCCAGTTGAATGCCTGCAATCCAATCGAAACCGGCCCTCATTTCCCATAAGCCCTTGCCTGAAACGGCGGCGCTGGCCTAGCGTACGAACCGGGCAGGAGACAAGCATGGCGACGGTAGCGATATACAGCCTGAAGGGCGGGGTCGGGAAGACGACATTCTCGATCAATCTGGCCTGGGCGGCGGCCACCATATCGAAACGGCGCACCTTGCTTTGGGATCTCGATCCGCAGGCGGCATCGACTTACATAATGGCGGATGGACCGATGCCGCAGGGCGAAGCGCAGGCTATTTTTGCGCGTAATGTCGATGCCATGTCGCTGGTACGGCCATCCAACGTTGCGGGCGTAGACCTGCTGGCAGCCGATACCTCGCTTCGCGGCCTCGATCATTTCTTTTTCGAACTGGGCAAGAAAAAACGGCTCGCCAAGCTGCTGGGCGGTCTGTCAAAACATTATGACCGCATCATCCTCGACTGCCCTCCCGGTTTGACGCAGACCAGCGAACAGGTGTTGCACGCGGCTGATCTTGTTATCGTGCCCGTCATTCCCGCGCCGCTGTCACAGCGGGCACTGGTCGAGGTTGTCCACTTCCTTGACCGACAAAAGGGTAAGCATGCGCCGATCCTGCCGGTGTATTCCATGGTCGACCGACGCCGATCATTGCATCGCGCGGCGTTGGATGAAAAGGCCGACTGGCCGGTCATCCCGATGGCGAGCGCAATCGAACAAATGTCGGTCCGTAAGGCGCCCATTGGCACATTCGAGCCGCATTGTCCGGCGGCAAAGGCCTTCACGAAATTGTGGACGGGTATTGAACGGAAGCTGCGAACGCAGGCGTGACGCGTCAGGCGACGGCGCTTTGTTGACCATTACCGAACAGAGCCATCGCTTCATTGGCGGGCATGGGGCGACCGAAATAATAGCCCTGAATCTTGCGGCAGCCGAGGCGATTGATCATTTCGACCTCTTCCTCATTTTCCACTCCTTCAGCGGTGGTGGACATGCCCAGGCTATCGGCCATAGCGACGACGGCACGGATGATGGCGATGCTTTCCGGCACGTTTTTCGCTGCGCTCTGAACGAAGCTGCGGTCGATCTTGATCGTGCTGAACCGCGATTTGCGCAGATAGCCCAATGAAGAATAGCCGGTGCCAAAATCGTCCAGCGACAGTTTGACGCCCAGCGCCAATATACGGTCGAGCAGTTGTTCGGCACCCGTGCCTTCCCGCATGAACACGCTTTCGGTGACTTCCAGTTCCAACCTGTGCGCGGGCAATTCGGCATGGGCGAGCGCAGAGGCCACAATGGTCACGAAATTCGGATCGCCCAATTGTTCGGCCGACACGTTCACCGCCACCCGGATATGTTCCGGCCAATTTTTTGCTTCTTTGCAGGCTGTGCGCAGAACCCACTCGCCGATCGGGCCGATCAGGCGCGCATCCTCTGCCACCGGTATGAACTTGACCGGGGAAATGCTGCCCATTTCGGGGTGATTCCATCGCACCAGCGCTTCAAAGCCCAGGATCGTGCCGTTCTTGGCATCGACAACTGGTTGGTAGACAACATGGAGTTGCTCTTTTGCTAGCGCCTCGCGCAGTGCGATTTCCAGCACACGGCGTTCCTCGGCATGCAGGTGAAGCTTGGGTTCATAACCGTGATGCAGGCCGCCGCCTTCTTCTTTGGAACGGTACAACGCCAGATCGGCGCTGCGGATCAGTGTTTCAGGGGTGCGGCCATCGCGCGGCGCGATCGCGGAGCCGACACTGGCGCCGACATACAGGGTATGTTGGTCAACCTCATAAGGATGAGACAGCGCATCAATGATTTCCAGCGAGAGTCGCTCGACATATTCGGTGTCATGGATCTCACGAATAACGACGGCGAACTCGTCGCCACCAATACGACCGCAAATCTCATTGGACGAACAGACATGACGCAGCCGCTCCGAAACGCGGGCCAGCAGGCGGTCGCCGATCGGATGGCCCAGCGTGTCATTGATTGCCTTGAACCGGTCAAGGTCGATCATCAGGAAGCCGCACCTTGAATTCCACTTTTCCATTTCTTGCAGGGCAAGTGACAGCGATTCGGTGAGATACAAGCGGTTGGGAAGGTTGGTCAGTGTGTCGTATCGGGCTAACTGCGCAATTTTTTCCGATGATTCGCGCTGTTTCGTCACGTCTGAACTAACGCCCCGGAATCCCAGGAATAATCCTTTTTCATCCAGTTTTGGCGACGCCGACAATTCCCACCAGAGTTTCTGGCCAGCGATTTCAACCTCCAGCAATATGTTGGAGAAGCTTTCTCGACGTTTGATCCGTTCGGCAAATTCGTGAAGCGTAGGCGAAAATTTGCCTGACTCCCAGGCGCTGCCGGCAAATATCTGTAATAGCGGTTTGCCTTCGACATCAGCGGCTTCCATGCCAAGCGCGCGGGCAAAGCGGGATGACGCATGCGTCACGCGCCGCGCCGCATCGGTCTGCCATAGCCAGTCAGCGCCGCTATCCTCGAATTCACGTAGCAACAGGCTGACGACCTCGCTCTTTTCGGCAAGCTGGGTCGTTGCGGTCAGTTCGATACCAAAGGATCGGGCATGTTTCAGGCTGGTCACGAGCAGCAGCAATGCATAGCAAACGACGACCGCAGCCACTTGCGGCGACCCCAGACCCATCATCATATAGGCGTTGGCACTGCCGACGGTTACAAGGAACAACAGTGTCGAGAGCGGCATACCAATATAGGTGAGCGCAGTGCCGACCATCATGCAACTCATCAGCGTCCATAAGGCAATGATTTCCGCTGGGTCGGCGGTGCGTGCAAATACCACGGGCGGGACTGTCCAGATCAGTCCCTGCAAGAACAGGGCGCCGCCATCGCGTAGCACCGTGGTCGACGAAACCCCGGCATAATCCGACTGCGCTCTGGATCGTCCAGCGCGAAAATACAGAAATCCTTGGATCAGCGCCACCAGGCCCCACACAGTCAGAATCGGCAAATTGACCGAGGTGACGAACAGACCCATGGTGAATATAACCGCGAAACTGGTCAGTAGCGAATAGACCAGGCTTACGCGATGGATCGAACGGAGTTGAGTTATTCGCAAACGCTCGACATCGACGCCCGACGGACTGGAAAAGCCCATCAAAACGCTCAAAGGCAGCTTTTGCGACGTCATCGCTACGTCAGTTGAGGCACTATCTTTGGACACACGTCTTGTCTAGGCGATGGAAGTTAGGGAATGGTAACTAACAGGCACAAAATCGATGCCATGCACAATGCTGCAAAATCAGCTTGTTCTGATCGTTATGTAATGGATGCCGCGTTGATGCTTGTTATCAGGCGGCAACGTCATAGGGCTGAATTTCACCCGAAAGATACAGGTTGCGTGCCTTCGACCGGCTGAGCTTGCCTGAACTGGTGCGCGGCAGGGTGCGCGGGGGGACCAGTTCGACGACGCAGTTCATGCCGGTGATCGAACGCACCTTGTCCCGAATCTCGTCGCGCAGGCGGCTGCGTTCCTGATTGTCGGAGGTCCGGCAATGGACCAGAACGGCGGGGGTTTCTTCGCCGCCCGGCGTGGTGATGGAGAAGGCAGCGATGTCGCCCGCCTTGAAGCCCGGCAACTGTTCCACTGCCCATTCAATATCTTGCGGCCAGTGATTCTTGCCGTTGATGATGATCATGTCCTTGGCTCGGCCGACGATATAGAGATAACCGCCCGACAAATAGCCCATGTCGCCAGTGTCGAGCCAGCCGCCGATCAGGCAGGCGTCCGTGGCTTCCTGATCGCGGAAATAGCCGGTCATGATCGATGGGCCGGTGGTCCACACCTTGCCGATCGCCTTTTCAGGCAGGATCGAACCGTCCTCGTCGCGGATTTCGACGGTCATGTCCTTGGCGGGTTTGCCACAATTGACGATGGCACGGTAGCGCGGTGGTCGGTTCTCGGCGTTTGCGCCGCCCGACAGGTCGGTTTCCTCGACCAGTTCGATAACGATGCCCTCGCCCGGCGGCATGATGGTGACAGCCAGCGTCGCTTCGGCCAGGCCATAGCTTGGCAAAAAGGCGGACGCCGGGAAGCCTGCGTCGGCGAAAGCATCGACAAAACCCTGCATCACGTCGGGTCGGATCATGTCCGCGCCATTGCCCGCAATCCGCCAGCGGGACAGGTCGAAACGGTCTGAAGCCTTGGTCTGGCTCGACATGCGGCGTGCGCAGATGTCATAGCCGAAGGTCGGCGAATAGCTGATCGATGTGCCTTCATTGCGGCTGATGAGATCCAGCCATGCCAGCGGTCGGCGCGCGAAATCCTCAGTTTTCAGATAATCGACCGACACCTGGTTGGCGACAGGAGACAGGAAACAGCCGACAAGGCCCATGTCATGATACCATGGCAGCCAACTGATGCAGCGGTCGCTGTCCTGCAATTCCATGCCATGACTGTGCGCAGACAAATTGTTCAGCAACGCATGGTGCGTTACAGCAACGCCATGCGGAAAACGGGTCGAACCGCTGGAATATTGCAGATAACAGATGTCGTCGGTCGCGGCCTGCGGCAGGGGCGATTGATGCGCCTCACGCGCCATGAAATCCTCAAACGCGATGCCCTCAACCTTGCGCAACTGCGCTGCGTCGCCCGCCATATCGGACAGTTCTGCGGGATAGAAAAGGATTTTGGGATCGCAACTGGTTAGCTGCACCACCAACTGGTCGATATAGCTTTCCTTGCCGCCAAAGCTGGTCGGTAGTGGTAACGGCACCGGCCATGCGCCAGCATAGATGATACCGAAAAAGAGCGCGGCGAAGTCCGGGCCAGTTTCCGCGACCAGCGCGATCCGGTCCTGTGGCCGCACGCCATGCGCGATCAACCTGTACGCGCATTTCAGCGCATCTTCGCGCAATTCCGCAAAGAGATAAGGCCGTGCAAGACTGCCGCGTGGGTCATGGAAGTTGAATCCGCGTTCGCCGCTCGCCGCATAATCGAGCGCAGCGCCCAGCGTATCGAAATCGGAAAACCGCCGCGGCAGGTCGTCATGCGTCGGCGTGGCGACCAAAGCGGCCTCCCGAACCATCACATTGGAATTCTGCAATTTCGGTTGCTCCCTTGTCATATATCCGAAACCGGGGCGCTCTACTTGCGACATCCCGAACAATCTATCCAGTACGCGCTTTTAGACCAGAAGCCGCGTTCAAATTCCGGCCCGACTGTGGCATAATCGTGGCGCGTGATTACAGAACCTTCAAAACGCCCGAAATCTCCGCTAAATGGCGAACGCCTGGAGCAATTGGCGCTGCATTATGCCGGGCGTTATGCGACCAGCCGGGCGAAACTGGCTGCCTATCTGGCGCGAAAAGTGCGCGAACGGGGATGGGGAGAGGAAAAAGTGCCGGATATTGGCGCTTTGGTCGCACGCTTTGCGGCGCTTGGCTATGTTGATGATGCCGGTTTTGCATCGATGCGGGCTGCATCGCTGACCCGGCGAGGCTATGGCGCCCGACGCGTGGAGGAAAGTCTGCGCGCGGCCGGGATTGATGAACCTGAGCGTGAGGACGCGCATCGGCAGGCTGTGCAGGAAAAATGGCGGGCTGCTGAGGCTTTCGCCCGCAAACGACACATTGGTCCCTTCGCAGCGCAGGCGGCGGACCGGGCGTTGCAACAGAAACAGATTGCCGCCTTTTTACGCGCGGGCCATGATTTTGACATGGCGCGGCGGTTTGTACGGGCAGAACCTGGAGAAGTGGTGGAGGAGTGAGGGCGCGGCCCGACAGGCTTTTCGGGCGGCGTTACGGCTGATACAGGGTTGGCCTTGACTGATAAGGATGGACCCATGCGCCCATTTCTGCTTGCCTTTGTTCTTTGCCTTGCCGCCTGCAGTTCGGGGAAGCCGATAGCTGCCGATCGAACGAACGCCGCAGGAGGAGCGCAGGCCACTGCAACGAAGAATGTCGCGCTTACCATCCAGTCTGGGGGCAAGACGCACAGCTTCAACATTGAAGTTGCTCGCACCCCGCAGGAACAAGGAAAGGGTCTGATGTTCCGCAAATTCTTGCCGGATGATGGCGGGATGCTTTTTCCATTCGATCCGCCGCAGATCGCCAGTTTCTGGATGAAGAACACGGTCATTCCGCTCGACATATTGTTCATTCGGCCTGACGGGACGATTTCCTTTATCGCCGCCAATACCGAACCTTATTCGCTGGTTCCTGTGTCATCGGGGCAGATGGATGGTGCCGTACTGGAAATCCCGGGCGGGCGGGCGGCGGCGCTTGGGATCAAGGCAGAGGATATCGTTCGGTGGAAGGCGACTTCGGAATGATGGGATTGGGGGGCATTTTCCGTTTTCGCCCCGACCCCTTCACACAAATCCTGATAGCGACCGTATTGGTGGCCAGTCTGCTGCCGTGTCGGGGACAAGCGGCGATATTTTTTGGCTGGGCAACGACAGCGGCCATCGTCCTGCTCTTCTTCATGCATGGGGCAAAGCTGTCGCGGCAGGCGATTTTTGGCGGTCTTGCCGTATGGCGGCTCCATCTGGCGGTATTGTCGAGCACCTATATACTGTTCCCGCTGCTTGGACTTGCCATAGCGATGCTGCCTGACAGTCTTGTCGATCCGGGCATCAAGATGGGGATGATGTTCCTGTGCATCCTGCCATCGACGGTGCAATCCTCCATCGCCTTTACCTCCATGGCGCGGGGCAATGTACCGGCGGCGGTTTGCAGCGCTTCGCTGTCCAACATCGTTGGCATATTCATCACGCCGTTGCTCGCCGGGGTCCTGATCCATAGCCAGATGGACGTGGCCGACGGTTTTCTGCTGACGGCGATCCAGTCGATTGCGATGAAATTGCTCGCGCCCTTCATTGCTGGCCACTTGATGCGGCCATGGATCGGCGGTTTTGTTGACCGGCATAGGGTTTTTCTTGGACGGCTGGATCGTGGGTCGATCCTGCTGGTCGTCTATACGGCATTCAGCGCAGCCGTCATTGATGGTCTGTGGCATCGCGTGTCGGGTTTCGACCTTGCCTTGATCGCAGGGTTGAGCACCGCGCTGCTTGCCATCGTGCTGGTCGTCACGACAGTGGGCGCACGGATAGCCGGGCTATCGGTTGAGGATGAAACGGTCCTTGTCTTTTGCGGATCGAAAAAGAGCCTGGCAAGCGGTGTGCCTATGGCGGGCGCCTTATTCGTCCCGGCGCAGGTGGGCCTGATCATCCTGCCAGTGATGGTGTTCCATCAGATCCAGTTGATCGTCTGCGCGGCGATTGCGCAGCATTATGCCCGGCGAGTAGAGAGGGTCACACCCGATCTGGAACCAAGGGCGGCTTCGTAGTCTATTGCTTGCCAGGTCCTGACCCTAGCAGCATTGGTGGCCGCCACGCGCCCATGTCCACATCATCGCGCACCTTGTAGGGAATGCCGCGTGAATTGAGGAACATCCGTTCCATTTCCGGCCGGGTGAAGGGGCGGGCGCCCAGACGGCCGAACACGGCCATCTGACCGCCGGTTTCGTCCACCGCGCGGTCGCGGTCGAGGCCTTTTGAGAGCGCCAGCGCTGGGCTAGGTGTTTTGGCCCAGGCGATCAGTTCAGGTTTTGGAGCGGGCGAGAAGCCATAGAAATTGGGCTGGCTGTCCGGGCTGGTCAGTTGCAGGACCTTCAGGCCGTTGCGCCCGTCGGCGACATAGGCGAACAGCGACGCATTGGTGCTGCCCACGATCACATCTTCGGCATCGTTCAACTGACCGCCGAAAGTCTCTTTGGCATAGATTTTGGGCGCTAACGGATTGGTGATGTTGACGATGACCAGACCGTCTTCCTTTGCCGCGACATAGGCATAGGTACGCGCCAGATAGAGGCGACGGGCATTGGCCAGCGGGATTGTGCCGGACGGAACGGCCACCGGATCGTCCATTTTCGTCACGTCGAACAGCTTTACGCCGTCCTTGTCCGTCACCCAGAGATAGCGGAATTGCAGCGCGGAGGCGCGCGCGTCCACAAGCGGGCGAACGGCGGCAAGGCGGGGCTTGAGCGGATCATCGAGATCGACGACGACAAGGCCCTTGTCCGCCGTAATATAGGCATAGCGCCCCGCCAGCGTGATGTGACGGGCGCCTTTGAGCACGCCGCCTTCATTCCATGTCACGGCGCGCTTCAGGAAATTATTCTGGAAGTCGCCATCGGCCATGGTGTCGATGTTGACGAGGATCAGCCCCTCTACGCTGTCGGTAATGACGGCATAAGTGTAGATCGGGTGGAACGGTTGTTCCTGATTGATTTTGCGCAGTTCGGGGGTGTTGCGCAGCGGATTGATCGGCTGATTGGTGGCCAGCGCCATGCAGGTGGCGTTCTTCGTCTTCACCCGCGTATCGTGGCCCAGCGGAGAGAAGGGGGCCGATACGATGCGTTCGGAAAAGCCCTTGTTGGCGATAGAGGCGACGTCATAGACGCGGAATCCGCCCTTGCCCTCTGCCACGTACATATATTCGCCGCGTAGTTGCAGACAGCGGACGCTGTCTTTCGTCCTCTGAACGACATTGGCGAATTCCTCCACCGGATGGGTTTCGCCGGATACGTTCTTGTCGAATGTCTTGCCGCGTACCCAGTTTTTCAGCTCACGCTTGTTCTGTTCGACATGCAGCTTCCAATAATCGGGATAGGCATATTTTTGCAGGTATGACCCGATGACCGCCTGTGGCTCGTCCCATTCGGTAACGCGCACCGCCTCAAATCCGCCGTCAAGGCCGGTCCAGGCGTTCAGGCCGACGAAGTTTACCGTGTTGGTGCCAAGCAGCAGCAACTGCGCCATGATGGCGTTGTTGTCATTGGCTGCGGATAGATGGCAGTCGGTGCACTGTTTTGTTTCGGTTTTGCGCACCGTATGCGGGAAGTGCGGGGCGAAGGCTTGTGATGAAAAACCGATGCCGCTGATGGGTGGTTGCTGGATATAGATGCGCTCGCGGTTGATGTTGGTCGATGACAGCACCAGCGCGGAGGTGGAGCGGACAGGCGCGATCTGGTTCCCCTTGGTGGTCATGTGGCGACCAAGCTGGAACATGTCCTCGCGTGCGACCTGTGGGTTGTAGGTTGCGAAATTGCGGGTTTCCTCGCCCTCGAAATGATGGTCCTTGGTCTTCCAGTTCGCTTCGATCGGCAAATGGCACCCGCCGCAACTCGTCGTCCAGCTGAGGTGGCAGGTGAAGCACGCCATCTCCTCTTCCTTGTGCGCCCGGTCAGCCTTGGCGATGCCGGGGCCAAAGGCGAATGTGCCGTCCTCCGCGCCCGATTTGCTCATCAGCTTGGCGCGTGCCGCCTTGGCA
>JAENVZ010000117.1 GCA_016650315.1 Alphaproteobacteria bacterium
CGTCGGCAGCGTCAGATGTGTATAAGAGACAGCGCTCCCGTTCCGGAATGCCCATGCCATCATCCTCAACAATCATTTCAACCATATCGTCTGCCTTGGCGACCGTCACAAAAACACTGCCCCCGCCATATTTTGCGGCATTTTCCAGCAGATTGCCGAGCATTTCGTCCAAATCCTGGCGTTCGACCCGGACGGCGGTAAACTTGTCGCCATCAATATCGATGCGCACATCGGGATAAAGCCGCCCGACCGCGCGTTCGACCGCCTGCAGGCTGGGCCAGACATCCGCCCGGCAGTGTGAGGAACCCCGCCTTCCGACGGCGCGCGCGCGCGCAAGGTGGTGATCGACCTGCCGTCGCATCGTCGCGGCTTCCCTGATGACCGTGTCCGCCAAATCGCTGGCCTTTGCCGTCGCGGCATTCATGATGACGGTGAGCGGTGTTTTTAGCGCGTGAGCGAGGTTTCCGGCATGGCGCCGCGCCTCTTCCGCCTGTTTTTCATTGTGGGCGAGCAGTTCGTTCAGCTCCTCGACCATCGGCATGATTTCATCGGGCAAGGGTGCCGTGACGCGGTTCTTGTCGCCCGCGCGCATCCGCGATATTTCCAGCCGTACCCTACGCAAGGGATGAAGGCCGTAAAAGGTCTGCAACGCCGCCATAGCGATAAGGCCAAGACCCAGCATGGCAAAGCTCTTGATTAGGGTCGACCGCAGCGCCCTGATCTGATCGTCCAGGCTGGACCGGGCCTGCGCCACCGTGAATTTCCAGGTGACCTTCGATCCCGGTAACTGCACATTGCGTTCCATGACGCGTAAATCTTCACCCGGAAACTGCTTGTTATCATAAACGAGGACCGTCAGATTCTTGTGCGCAGTATCGACGTCCAATGCCCGATCCCACAAGGATCGTGAGCGAAAATCATCAAATCCGGGGCCGCCGATCTGAAAATAAATCCCGCTATTAGGTTCCAGAAATCGCTGATCGGCGAGCGGGCGGATCAGTCGCACTTCACCGTCGGGACCAATTTCGGCCGAACCGATCATGGCGATCAGCACATAGTTCAGGCCATCGTCGAAACTGCGTGTGACAGCATCAGTAAGCACCCGATCCAGTGCCATACCGCCACCAAGCAACAACAGCGTGATCCACAGCGCGGCAATGCCGATCATGCGACGGCTCAACGATCCCGTCGTGCGCGCTGATCCGGTGTTCGGCGCGGTTTCTACCGGGCTTGCATCGTCCTTGCTGGTATCGCCCTCGGCCAACTCAGGCCTCAGGCCACCGGCTCTTCAAGACTGTAGCCAAGGCCGCGAATCGTGGTGATCACATCAGGCCCCAGCTTCTTGCGAACGCGTGTAACAAACACCTCTATCGTATTGGAATCACGATCAAAATCCTGATCATAAATATGTTCTATCAGCTCGGTACGCGACACGACCTTGCCCTTGTGATGCAGCAGGTAGGACAGAAGTTTATATTCCTGCGCGGTGAGCTTCACCGGCTCACCCTTCAGCGTCACCTTGCCCGATCGCGTGTCCAGACGGACATCGCCCGCGATCAGTTCGCTTGACGCATTGCCAGAGGCACGGCGGATAAGCGCGCGCAGACGGGCTATCAGCTCTTCACTCTGGAAAGGTTTGGCGAGATAATCGTCCGCGCCCGCGTCCAGCCCAGCTACCTTGTCGGACCAGCTATCTCGCGCAGTCAGCACCAATACAGGAAAGACCAAGCCTTCCTTGCGCCAGCGGTCAAGCACCGTCAGCCCGTCGATTTCGGGCAGGCCAAGATCAAGCACAACCGCATCATAGCTTTCCGTCGCACCTAGAAAATGCCCCTCCTCGCCATCGGTGGCAAGGTCGACGGCATAGCCTGCACCCTCCAGAGTGTTTTTCAGTTGCGGACCCAGACTAGGCTCATCTTCAACAATCAACAGCCGCATATCAGCCCTTTACCCTGTTTATCTTATCAGCGCGAACGTCGGACGACATCGCCCGACCGGCCATCTACATCAACCCATAGCACGCGACCGTCCATCATATATTTAAGGCGATATTCGCCCCGGCGATCATCAAATTCGCTACCCAGATAGCTTGCGCCGTCCATATCGCGCTCTACCCGGCGCTTGATCACCGAAAACGGCATGACCTGACCATCCAGCATGGCACGTCGCGCCGCATCCTGTTCATAACGCCTTGGATTTCCGCGGGATGGTTCCTCGCGCTGCACATTGCCGCGTGCCATAGACCCGCGTGATTGATCCCCGCGCATCTGATCCCCGCGCCGCTGTTCGGACCATGCCGGCGTGGAAACCCCTGCCGCAACAAGCCCTGCAAGCATAAAAGCTGCCAAAAAAGGGGATTTCAACTGCATCATGGGTTCATGACATAGGCAACAAGGATTGAACAGGTGGTGAATGGGGTTGGAAGCTGAATGAAAGGAAAGCCCTTGCCGCCTATGACAGAATTGCAACATGACCGCTTGCCCTTGCCCTTTGGTTCTGTCCCCCTTAACGCCCGCGCCATGGCTGCACCTATTTTATCCTATGAAGATTTGGGCCTGATCCAGGGCAGCGGCTGGCTGTTCCAGGGACTTGACCTCTATATTGGCGAGCGTGACCGGCTGGCGCTGATCGGTCGCAACGGCGCGGGCAAGACCACCCTGCTGCGACTGATCGCCGGTCAGATTGAGGCCGACAAGGGCCTGCGTTCCATCGTTCCGGGCACGCATGTCGTGATATTGGAGCAGGACCCGGACCTGTCCGCCTTTGAAACACTCCATG
This sequence comes from Alphaproteobacteria bacterium, assembly GCA_016650315.1. Taxonomy (GTDB): domain Bacteria; phylum Pseudomonadota; class Alphaproteobacteria; order Sphingomonadales; family Sphingomonadaceae; genus Rhizorhapis. Next base: position 2,779 of record JAENVZ010000117.1, read on the forward strand.
ATTTTGCCTGTGGCGGAACGCTTGCCCCGCCACGCCATGAGGTAGAGGCTATTGCCGACCAGCTAGGCATCGACCTCATGCGCCCAGCAAACACGGCGTCAGGGGGTGAGCGGCGCAGGGCGGCCATTTGCCGCGCGCTGGCCAGCCAGCCCGATGTGCTGCTGCTGGATGAACCGACCAACCATCTGGACCTCGCCGCTATCGACTGGCTGGAAAGCTGGCTCAACCGCTATAGCGGCGCCTTTGTCGTCATCAGCCATGACCGGACCTTCCTTACCCGCCTGACGCGCCAGACGCTTTGGCTCGACCGGGGCAGCTTGCGGCGTAGCGAGATCGGCTTTGGCGGCTTTGAGGCATGGATGGAAAAGGTCTATGCCGAAGAAGCGCGCGCCGCCGACAAGCTGGATGCCAAGCTGAAGCTGGAGGCGCACTGGCTGGAACGGGGCGTCACCGCACGGCGCAAGCGCAATCAGGGTCGCCTTGCCAAGCTGCATGACATGCGCGCGCAGCGGGCGGCCATGATCGGACCTGCCGGCGCGGCGAAACTTGCCATCGCGTCGGACGATGTGAAGACGAAGAGCGTGATCGTTGCAGATCATGTCACCAAATGTTTTGGCGAACGGACGATCATCAAGGACTTTTCCCTGCGCATTCAGCGCGGCGACCGTATCGGCATTGTCGGCGCGAACGGCGCGGGCAAGACGACGCTGCTCAAGCTTCTGACTGGTGAGATTGCGCCTGATGAGGGCAAAATTACGCTTGCAAAGACGCTGGACGGGGTCATCATCGACCAGCAACGCAGCCTGATGGCCCCTGATAAACGCGTCCGCGATGTGCTGGCCGAAGGCGGCGACTGGATCGAGGTACGCGGCGTCAAAAAGCATGTGCAGGGCTATTTGAAGGACTTTCTGTTCGAACCCTCGCTGATTGACGTGAAGGTCGGAACCTTGTCAGGCGGCGAGCGGTCACGGCTGCTGTTGGCGCGCGAATTTGCCCGCGCATCGAACCTGCTGGTACTCGATGAGCCGACCAACGACCTCGACCTTGAAACGCTCGATCTGTTGCAGGAAGTGATCGCCGATTATGACGGCACCGTCCTGATCGTCAGCCATGACCGTGACTTTCTGGACCGCACTGTGACTGTGACGCTGGGCCTGGATGGCAGCGGGACAGTCGACATCGTCGCTGGCGGCTATGAGGACTGGGCAGCAAAGCGCCAGCCCCGCAACTCAGGCAAGGCCCCAGTCAAAAAGGCGGAAACTGCACCCCCGCCACGGCAGCAAACCAAGCTGACCTACAAAGACCAGCGAGATTACGAATTACTGCCCAAGCGTATCGAGGAACTGGAAACGCAGATTGCGCGCGATGAAGAGGCGCTGCACGATCCCGACCTTTATGCCCGCGATCCCGGTAAGTTTGCGGCCCTGACAAAAGCCGTCGAGAAAGCGCGTGCGGACAAGGATGCGGCAGAAGAACGCTGGTTGGAACTGGCCGAAATGGTAGAGAATCTGGGCGGCTGACTGGATCTTTGTTACCCTCAGAAGCGTGTTCCTGCGAAAGCAGGAACCCAGGGTCACACGCGCTGCACCAAGATTCCCTGGACTCCTGCTTTCGCAGGAGCACGTTTCACCGCAATGCCCACCCTACCATGCGTTGCGCGACAGGCCTACCATCCGCACTGTTTTCCCGTATTCTGTTCCTTCAGCCATGCTTGAAGCGGAGCGAAATATTCGATCATCGCTTCACCCGACATTTCGCGTGTACCCGTGAACGCTTCAAGAGCATCAGGCCACGGCTTTGATGCACCCATTTCCAGCATGGCATTCAGCTTCGCGCCCACTTCCTTGTTGCCATAAAATGAGCAACGGTGGAGAGGGCCTTTCCATCCGGCTTGGTCGCAGGCAGCCTTGTAGAATTGAAACTGCAGGATGCGGGCGAGGAAATAGCGCGTATAAGGCGTGTTACCCGGAATATGGAATTTAGCGCCCGGGTCGAATGCATCATCGGGGCGATCGACCGGCGGCACTATCCCCTGATATTGTAGGCGAAGATCCGTCCAGGCGTCATTATATCCAGCAGGCTTGATCGCCCCGCTGAACACGCCCCAACGCCATTTGTCGACGAGCAGACCAAAGGGCAGGAACGCCACCTTATCCATCGCCTGACGCAGCAACAGGCCGATGTCCTTGTCCACACTTGGCACCTTGGCAGAACTGAGCAGGCCAATGTCGACCAGATATTGCGGCGTGATCGACAGCGCGATGAAATCGCCGATCGCCTCGTGAAAGCCGTCATTGGCACCATTCAGATAGAGATAGGGCTGCTTGTTATAAGCCCGCTGGTAGTAATTATGGCCAAGCTCATGATGGATGGTGACGAAATCGTCGCCGTTCACCTTGGTGCACATCTTGATGCGGACATCATCCTTGTTGTCGATGTCCCAGGCGCTGGCGTGGCAGACGACCTCCCGATCCTGCGGCTTGGTAATCATCGAGCGCTGCCAAAATGTTTCGGGTAGCGGCGCAAAGCCGAGCGAGCTGTAAAACCCCTCCCCGGCCTTCACCATCTTCACCGGATCATAGCCCTTGCCGGTGAGCAGATCGGTCGTATCGAAACCCAGATCGCCCGCCCCCTTCGGCGCGACAATGTCATAGATATTGCCCCATTCCTGCGCCCACATATTGCCAAGAAGATCGGCACGGATCGGTCCGGTCTTTGCCTGCACCGCATCCCCATATTTTTCGTTGAGCTTGGTCCGCGTATAGCAATGCAGTTCGTCATAGAGCGGCTTGACCTGGCTCCACAGCTTCTCGGTCAGTGCGGCAAAATCGTCGGCGGACATGTCATAGCCTGAACGCCACATCGCGCCGACATTCTTGTAACCCAGTTCCTGTGCGCCCTTATTGGCGATATCGACCAGATGGACGTAATCCTGCTTCATCGGCGCGCCGACGCTGTCGTGCCAGCTCGCCCACATTTCCTTCATCTGGGCAGGATTGCGGTTGGTGCCCATTGCGGCTTCAATATCGCTGCCGTTGATCGGCTGGCCATTGAGCATGCCCTTGCCCTTGCCATAGGAGGATTGCAGGCGGGTTGCGATTTCGTTCAGCGCGGTCGCCGCGCCCGGCGTGGTCGGCGCTGGCAGAACGATACCGCCACGCAATATGTCCAGCTTGCGCTTCACCTCATCCGAAAGGCCCGGAACATCCGTGTATTTCGCCGCCTCCAACGCAAAGCGGACCGACATTTCCGTGCCCTGCGCTCCGAATTTGGCGGCGAGAGCATCTGTATCGTCGGTAATATAGGTGGCGTTGATCCATCCCATGCGGCTGGCATCGACCGAATAATCGAAAAGTTGCTTTTCGGCGGTCGCTATGAACGTTTCGGCGTCGGCAACTGTGGGCTTTACCTGCGCAGTCAAACCGTCTTTTCTTGAAGAAGCCGCCAACGCCGGACTTGCAACAAGAACAGCCGCGAGAGCGGCGAGAGAAATAGCGAACTTCATGGATTATTTATCCTTTTCAGGCGAATTTCATGGCCTGATTAGTGACAAATGCACCCAGTCCGGTCAAGCAGTCAGAAAATCAACGATGGCCTCACCAAGCTCTATAGTTGTTACACAGCTCATATGCGTGCCCGGAATTTCCTTCAGGCGGCCATTGGGCAACAGATCGGCCAGCGCCACTGGCGAGCCGTTATCGCGGTCATCACGCCCGCACAGTACCAGCGTTTCAGTTTCTATGGCCGCAACCTCGCCGGGTTCAACATCACCGAACGTATCGAGCAACAGGATCGCCGCCACCGGATCAATCTTCATTGTCTTCATGAACTGAACCGCCATCCAGTGCTCATCTCCGCGCTTCACGGTGTCGCGCATCGCAATGGCGGCCAGAAAGAAATCGCGGCGGCTGGCCCAACCTGAAAGACCTTCCAGGCCCATGCCCGACAGAATCACACGACCGGGTTTCGTCCCACGCAATAAAAGCTTTGCAGTTGTCCGCGCGCCCAGAGAAAATCCACCAAGGTCAAAGTCGTCCAGTTCCAGATGCGCAATCAGCGCTTCGATATCCTTGACCAGCACATCTTGCGGATAGGCCGCCGGATCATGTGGAGCAGCACTTTGCCCGTGCACGCGCAGGTCCGGCATGATGACCCGAAAACCGGCCAGAGCCACCTGCGCCGCAGTTCCAAATTTGATCCAGTTCACATACGCACTGGAAAACAGGCCGTGCAGCAGGATGAGCGGTCGCCCTTCCCCCATTTCGTGGACACACAGACGCACGCCATCAAAGGATTCGAACCAATCCGATGTTGCTTCAGTCAGGGATTTTTCCAACGCTCTTCATCCACCGATCAACCAGGTCCTTATGCTCATCGCAGCGGTAGCGCGGTAGCGCGGACGTGTCGAGCCACGCTTCATGCAGGCTTTCTGCCCCGAAATGATGCGCAGGACGGAAATGGCCCGGATTATCGAAACTACCAACGGTCAAATCCATATTCTCCCCCTCAACAAAGGCAAAGCCGAGCGGCGTCCCGCAATGGGCACAGAAGGGCCGCCGAGCAATAGGAGAACTTTGATACCAGTCCGGCTGGACACCGATCCACTGTACGGCGGTCTTGGGCAGATTCTTGAAAGCAATGGAAACCCCACCTGTCGCGCGCTGGCACATGCGACAGTGACAAAGATACGCCTCATCATCGCCCACCTGCGCCACATAACGAACCCGTCCGCACTGGCAGCCGCCTTGCATTACTTCTGCCACCAAGGCCTCCCCCATTTGTCGAAATCAGGACTCCAATATCTCATTTTCGGCCGCCAAATTCAACGAGTTGATCTTAACCTTGCATTTAATAAGTATAGTTATTATGTGTGCTATATGGAAAAAAATTTGGGATATATGCTCAGCGACATTGCCCGTCTGGTGCGGCGCCGCTTTGATGAAAGGTCACGCGACCTGGGCGTGACCAGTTCCCAATGGCGCGTTCTCATATATGTCAATCGAAGTCCGGGCATTAATCAGGGCGCGCTTGCAGAACTTCTGGAGGTTGAACCTATCACGACCTGTCGCATGGTAGATCGGCTGGAACAGGCGGGACTGATTGAACGCCGCCGCGACCCCAATGATCGGCGGGCCTGGCGGCTATTTCTTACCACGGCAGCTATGCCATTGCTCGATGGACTGAAAACCTGTGGTGCGCACCTGACGGAGATGGCACTTGCTGGATTAACCAAAAGCGACCAGGAAAATCTGTACTATATGCTGGGTATCGTCCGGCATAACCTGATCGGAGCAGCAACTGAGAGAAATGAGGCGCAGCAGCATGGCTGAAGCAGATCGTCCAATACTGATCGAAGATCAGGTGACGCTGGCAGAAGATCGGACACAGGTGGTCCGCAACCGCGTGTTGATGCTGTCGGTTCCCCTGCTGCTGATTGCCGTCGGAAGCTATTTCTGGCTGACCGGCGGACGATTCATCAGTACCGATAACGCCTATGTTCAACAGGACAAAGTCGCCATTGGCAGCGACGTGCTGGGTCGGATCATTGAAGTCAATGTCAAGGAAAACCAGCATGTAAAAACAGGCGACATATTGTTTCGCATCGATCCCGAACCCTATCGCGTTGCCTTGGCGGAAGCCAATGCCGCGATTGCCTCTGCGCAAGTCGAACTGGTGAAATTGCATAGCGAGTACAGCGCAACCAGCGTCGATATTGGCGGCGCGCAAGAAGATATCGCCTATGCGCAGACGGAATATAACCGGCAAAAATCATTGATGGCCCGCGGCTTTACGACCCGGGCGCGGCTTCAGGATGCAGAACATGCATTGCAACAGGCTCGCGAGGAATTACACACAGCAAAAGCTGAAGCGCTAAAGGCACAGGCGGCGCTGGCCACGGGACAGGCGGTGCCGGGAGAAAATCCGGCGATTGCCGCCGCCCGTGCGCAGCGTGACAAGGCCGCGCTTGATTTGAGCCGTACAGTCGTGCGTGCGCCTGTTTCGGGCCGAATCAGCCAATCGGATCGCCTACAGGTTGGGCAAATGATGGTGACCGGTCTTCCGGCGGTCAGTATCGTTTCCGATGATCGCAGTTGGGTGGAAGCCAACTTCAAGGAAACGCAGCTTGAAAAGATGCACCCCGGCCAACCTGCCGAGATCAAGCTTGACGCCTATCCCGGCTTGAAGCTGAAGGGGCGCGTGGCCAGTCTTGGCGCGGGCACAGGAGCGGAATTTTCTATTCTTCCGGCGCAAAATGCCAATGGTAATTGGGTAAAGGTGACGCAGCGCATACCCGTGCGGATCGCCATTGATGGGGAACCCGTCCGTCAGCTTATTGCAGGCATGAGCGCTGAAGTGACTGTCGAAATCCGTAACGGCAGTGCTGCCAATGGAGACCGGTAATTCAGGCACCGATCAGGTGCACCTGACTACCCAACACAAGTTCCTGCTGACTATCGCGGTCATGGCGGGCACCTTGATGCAGGTTCTAGACACAACCATTGCCAATGTCGCCTTGCCTCATATGCAGGCGTCGCTCGGCGCGACGCAGGACAGCATTACCTGGGTTTTGACCAGTTATATCTTGGCCGCCGCCATCGCTATCCCGATCACCGGCTGGCTATCGGACCGCGTGGGGGCGAGGCGGCTATTTCTCTTTTCGGTCGGCCTGTTCATTGTTGCGTCGATGCTGTGCGGCATTGCGACAAGCTTGCCGGAAATGGTCCTCTTTCGCTTGATGCAAGGTGTTGCGGGCGCCTTCATCGCGCCGCTGGCACAAACTGTTATGCTCGACATCAATCATCCGTCCGAACATGGGCGGGCCATGTCAATCTTTGGCATGGGCGTTATGCTCGGCCCAATCTTGGGTCCAATATTGGGCGGCTGGCTAACCGAGTATTACTCGTGGCGTTGGGTTTTTTACGTCAACCTGCCTATTGGAATAATCTGCTTCATTGGTCTTTGGGCATGGCTTCCGGTCAAGCCTGTCAAAAGACATGGTTTTGACCTGACGGGCTTTGCGCTGCTTGGCGTTGCTTTGGCGTCATTGCAACTGCTGCTGGATCGCGGCGTGCATGTCGACTGGTTTCACTCAACAGAAATATGGATTGAGGCAGGCATTGGGGCATCGTGTTTCTGGATGTTTGTCGTCCATTTGCTGACTGGTCGGAACCCAATCTTTCCGCCCGAAATGCTGGCAGACCGGAATCTGATGGCCGGTACACTGTTCCTTTTCATTCTGGGCCTCGTTGTTATGGCCGGCTTGGCGCTGCTGCCGCCGATGATGCAGAATCTCTATGGATATCCCGTGATGGATACCGGAATTTTGCTTGCCTCACGGGGGGTTGGCGTGATGGTCACTATGGCAATTGCTGGTCGCCTTATCGACAAGGTAGAACCCCGCATACTTGTCCTCATCGGGTTTACCCTGACGGCGGTATCGCTCCGATATATGACTAGCTGGTCGCTTGAGATGGATTGGCGCCCTATCGTAGGAAGCGGCGTGTTGCAGGGGCTGGGCATAGGTCTCGTTTTCGTGCCATTGAATGTGGTGTCCTTTGCGACGCTGCCGCCGCAATATCGCACCCATGCCGCCAGTCTGCTCAACCTCAGTCGCAACATGGGTTCTTCTATTGGCATTTCTATCGTTGCCGCGCTGCTGGCGATGAACATCCAGATCAGCCATGCCGATCTTGCCGGTTACATTACCCAGTTCAGGCTGCCAGTTGATCCCAACATGGCATTACGCATCGGGCAAACGGGGGACATGGTAATGACCGCCATAAATGGGGAAATAAACCGTCAGGCCGCCATGGTTGCCTATATCGACAATTTTTACATCATGATGTGGGTGACCATCGCCACTGTCCCGCTGGTTTTGCTGTTACGCAATCCCAAGCGCGACAAAGGCGACGATCATATACCCTTTGTGCTGGAATGATGTGGTAAGGACCGGAAACGTCCATCCTAACCAATCCTTACTGTTCTACATCACGCCTTTTTAAGATGCCGCCGTCCCAGCAGCTCCGCAATCTGCACCGCATTCAATGCGGCGCCCTTGCGCAGATTATCGGAAACGCACCACAGAACGAGGCCATTTTCGACCGTCGGGTCTTCGCGCACGCGGCTGATATATGTGGCGCTGTCGCCAACACATTCGATTGGCGTGACGTAACCGCCATCCTCACGCTTGTCGACAAGCATGATGCCAGGTGCTTCGCGCAGAATTGACTGGGCCTTCTTCGCTGAGATTTCATTTTCGAATTCGATATTGACCGCCTCCGAATGGCCAACGAACACCGGCACGCGCACGCAGGTCGCGGTCAGCTTGATCGCGGGATCAAGTATCTTCTTGGTTTCGACCACCATCTTCCATTCCTCCTTGGTCGATCCATCGTCCAGGAAGACGTCGATATGCGGAATGACGTTGAAGGCAATCTGCTTGGTGAACGTCGATGCTACCGCCGGATCGCCCACGAAGATGTTGCGCGACTGTTCGAACAGTTCGTCCATACCCGCCTTGCCAGCGCCGGAAACCGACTGATACGTCGATACCACGACGCGCTTGATCTTCGCGTAATCGTGCAGCGGCTTGAGCGCCACGACCAACTGCGCGGTCGAACAGTTGGGGTTGGCGATGATGTTCTTCTTCTTGTAGCCGTCGATGGCATCCGGGTTCACTTCCGGCACGATCAGCGGAACGTCCGGATCCATGCGGTAGAGCGAGCTATTGTCGATGACGACGCAACCTGCCGCGGCCGCCTTGGGTGCATAAATCTGCGTAGGGCCGGAACCTGCGGCAAAAAGGGCCATGTCCCAGCCGGTGAAGTCGAAATGCTCGATATTCTTCACCTTCAGCATCCGGCCGGTATCGCCATATTCGACTTCAATACCGGTCGAACGCGACGAAGCAACGGCCGCGACCTCGTCAGCCGGAAATTCACGCTCAGCGAGGATGTTCAGCATTTCGCGGCCCACATTGCCCGTGGCGCCGACAACAACTACGCGATAACCCATTTAATCATTCCCCATATTGGACAGAAAAACAGCCGGTTCCCTAGGTGGGACCGGCTGTTACTGAAACCTTGTCTTGATTGGTCCCCGCTGGGATTATCCCTCCCGGGTTCCGGTTTCCGTTGGCCGGTTGTCGCGGCGTTCCGCGATACGTGCGCGCTTGCCTGTGCGACCGCGCAGATAGTAAAGTTTCGCCCGCCGCACGACACCGCGACGGACGACGGTAATCGAATCGATGTTGGGCGAATACAGCGGGAAGACGCGCTCTACGCCTTCGCCAAAGCTGATCTTGCGAACGGTGAAGTTGCTGCCCATGCCCCTGTTGGAGCGGGCGATGCACACGCCTTCGTAATTCTGTACGCGGGTGCGTTCGCCTTCAACAACGCGCACGCCGACACGCAGGGTGTCACCCGCACGGAAGTCCGGGATGGACTTGGTAGACTTGAATGCCTCGATCGCCTCGGCTTCGAGTGTCTGGATGAGGTTCATGACCCATCTTCCTTCTTTTTGCGTTGCGCACCAGAGGGCGACTGGTCCCGAACGCCGATATGGCGCTCCCAAAGGTCCGGCCGCCTTAGCCGTGTATCATCCTCCGCCCTTTGTTTCCGCCAGGCGGCGATTTTCGCGTGATCCCCCGATCGCAACACTTCAGGGATCGCACGCCCTTCCCACAATGGGGGCCGGGTATAATGCGGATATTCGAGAAGCCCCGTTTCGAAGCTTTCCTCATCTCCGCTAGAAGCCGCGCCCATTACCCC
>JAENVZ010000118.1 GCA_016650315.1 Alphaproteobacteria bacterium
ATTGGCGACGCCATCGAGATCGAATCCGTGGGCGACCTCATCGATACTGTCCGGCGCTACACATGACCTTGCTTCAGGACATGATAATACAGGGAGCGGAACGTTTCCCCGACCGGGAAGCGGTCGCTGACCCTAAAAATTCGCGCAGCTATGCGCAGCTTGCCGAGGCGAGCCGCCGCATCGCGATCTGGCTGCGCCGTACCGGGGTGCGCCCCGGCGACCGGGTGGTGCTGATGCTTCCCAACGGTGTGGATTTTATCGCGGCCCATTTCGGTGTATTGATGGCGGGCGGTATTTCGGTGCCCTGCGAGGCGAACGCATCGGCTGCCACGATCGCCGCCATTCGAGACAGCTGCGCACCACGGGCAAGCCTTGACGCGGTGACTATCATCGAAGCGCTTGCTACGCGCGATGGCACATTGCCTGACGCCGAACGCACGACGGACGACCTTGCGACGCTCATGTACACGACAGGATCTACTGGTCGGCCCAAGGGAGTCATGCTGACTCATGGCAACACCTTGGCGGCTATCCAGAATATCATCGGGTTCGTCGGCTATACGGCACAGGACCGGGAGGTGGTCATCCTGCCGTTGTCGCACAGTTTCGGCCTCGGCCATGTCTATTGCAACCTCTCATGCGGTGGTGCGGTTTATACCGAACCGGGCCTGACGCGGGTGGGACGGGTCCTTCGCAAGGTGGCCGACTGGGGTGCGACGGGATTTCCCGGAACTCCGCTGGGTTATGCCATGCTGATGGACCGCTATGGCGAGATATTCCAGGAGCGCTGCCGCAATCTGCGGTTCATCGTCGTCAATTCGGCTCCCCTGCCACCGTCAGAGGCCGCGCGGCTGCGCGCGATGCTGCCTGACGTCAACCTGATGGTTTATTATGGGCTTACAGAGGCATCCCGGTCGACATTCATATCGCTCAGCCAATGTGGTTTGGCTTATTATGGGTCGGTTGGACAGGCGATGCCGGGGATCGATCTGCGGCTGTCAGATGAAAATGAGGTGCTGATCGCCGGACCAACAGTGGCGCAGGGATATTGGAACGACCCTGAACAGACCGCTGCGGCGTTCCACGATGGCTATTTGCATAGCGGCGATCAGGGCCGGATCGATGAAGACGGCTTTCTGCATGTCACCGGGCGTTTCAAGGACCTTATCAATGTCGGGGGCTACAAGGTCTATCCCGCCGAAATTGAAAAGGTTCTGCTCGAACATGACGCCGTCGAGGATGCCTGCGCCTTTGGCACCGATCGGGTCGAAGCGGCAATCGTGACACGCAGGGACGTCAGCGAAATCGAGCTATCCCGCTTTTGCTATCAGCGCCTTGAGGGGTTCAAGGTGCCATCGCGAATCTATCCGGTCGCGTTTATCCAGCGTAGCGAGACTGGCAAGATCATCCGCCACGCCGTCGCGGCCCAATGCAGGGGGACCTAGGGTGCTCTCCGTCCGCCTGCCCATTCCGCGCTTCGTGTCGGCGGGCGAGGTCTTTTCCGGAACTGGCTCAATAGGGGTGCTACGGGCGCTTCCCGCCGCGCGCGTGGCTGTGCTTGCGTCGACGTCCCTGCTGAACGATCCGGTTGCAGGCGACAAGTTGCGGGCCGCCGTCCGGGCGCAGGATGTCCGCTTCATTACCGCGCCGAAGGGTGAGCCGTCGCTGGAGGCCTTGCAGCCCGTCATTGCCGAAATCACGGAGTTCGGGCCTGACTGGATTGTCGCGGCAGGCGGCGGATCGGTGCTGGACGGTGCAAAGATCGCCTGGGCCTTCTATGAACAGCCCGACCTGGATCCCGAGCAGGCAGCGCGGCCCTTTACCCTGCCGCGCCTGCGGGGGCGCGCGCGCCTTGTTGCTGTTCCAACCACATCGGGATCGGGATCGGAGGTCAGCTCGGCGGCGCTTTTCGCCGTTCATCCCCATCATGCCAAAAGGCCGATGGTGTCCCATGAGCTGTTGCCCGACGTGGTGATTCTCGATCCCGCCCTCACCATGGGCGTTCCATCTGCCGTCAGGATCGCTGCGGGTTTCGATGCTCTTGCCCATGCCGTCGAGGGTTATGCGTCGCGTTTCGACAATCCGCTGGTCGATCTTCTGGCGGAACAGGCGACACGCACGCTGTTGCGGGAACTGCCCCGGTCGATCGCTGATCCCGAGGACATGGACGCGCGGCTGAGCGTGATGAATGCAGCGATGATGGCGGGCTGGGTTCAAAATCTGAAGGTTCCCGGGGCTGGCCATGCAATTGCGCATCAGTTGGCGGAGCTGGGGATCGGGCATGGAGCCGCCACTGGCTTCATGTTGGTACCGGCACTGCGTTATAATTGTCAGGACGAGACGGTGCGGTTGAAATATGACCGGCTGGCGGTGGCGGTTGGGCTTGCCGATGCCAATGGCCTGATTGATGAGATTACACAGATGCGCCGCGACCTTGCCGTACCCAATCCGATGACCGGGAAGCGCATTTCCGATCGTGACAGGCTGTTGGCGGCGGCGCTTGAAGATGTCTGTGCGCGTGCCAATCCACGGCTGCTCGACAGGCGGGCGCTTGCCGAAATTCTGGACGATGCGACATGCGCGGCTTGATCGAACGCGGCGAGGTGCGGGATGCGGATCCGATTAGCGATCTATTGCGCGCAGCACCTTATGGGCTGCCTGAGGCCGAGCGGCAGCGCCGCCTGCTAGATGCCATGAACGCTGCGTATCGGCATCATGCCGAAAATTGTGCCGCTTATGGGCATTTTTGCGCTAAGCGAGGCTTTCGGCAGGATCATGTCTTTGCTTCGCTCGCCGACTTTCCCTTCCTCCCGGCGCAGGCGTTCAAGGAAAATTCCGATGTGCTGCGTTCGGTCGATCCGGCAGAAATTCGCGCCACGCTCAGTTCCTCGGCGACGAGCGGTATTCCCAGCACAGTCGTGGTGGATGCGATCACGGCGAAGCGGCAGGTGCGCGCCCTTGCCAGCGTGATCAGCGAAGCACTGGGCGGCAAGCGGCGACCTATCCTCATTCTCGACGTTCCGCCTGACAAGGACCAGCATGGCGACCTGGGTGCACGCGGGGCGGCGGTGCGGGGATTCCTTAACCTTGCCAGCGAGGCTCAGTATTTCATGGATATTGACGCCAATGGGTCGCTTGTCCTGCGCGAACAGGCGTTCGCCGACGCATTGGCCCGCCTTGATGGACCTGCGATGGTCTTTGGCTTCACCTATGTCCTTTATGCCTTTGCCGTGGAGCCGCTGCTGCGTGCCGGATGGGGCTTTTCGATGCCGCCGGGATCGCATGTGGTGCATATTGGCGGCTGGAAGAAACTTGCCGACCAACGCGTCTCGCCCCTGGTTTTTGACCGGGCCATGCGCGATGCGTTGGGCGTTCCTGCCGATCATGTCATCGACTTCTATGGCTTTACCGAACAGATGGGCGTGACCTATCCTACAGGGCCAGAAGGCGACAAGCATTGCCCGGCTTTTGCCGAGGTGATTGTCCGCGATCCCATGACTTATGAGCTGGTCAGCGATGGCGAGGAAGGGCTTCTCGAGTTTTTGACGCCGCTACCTCACTCCTATCCCGGCATTGCAGTGCTGACCGATGATGTCGGGGTGATTACCGGGCGGCCGCGTCCGGGCGATGTCTGGGGCGGCACCCGGTTTCGTGTACTTGGCCGCGCCAAAAAAGCCGAGGTGCGTGGCTGCGGTGACATCATGGGCGAAAAAATGGCCCCGCAATCCGTGCAAGAGCATGTGGCCATCGTTCAGGCGCCAAGCAATGTGCGACTGCTATGGGAGGCCGGGACCAATCATGTCGCTGGCGACCTGCAGGCACCTGTCGACACGCGCAGCCTTCCGCTCGTTCTGGACATCGGTGCGCTGGCCGTACAGCTCAAGGAAAAGCGGACGCTGCTCGACAGTTATAGCTCGGATGATCTGATCGCGCTGATCGGTGCTGCCAGCGGCAAATGGGCGGCGAGCGAGGGTCCGCTCGCTCCGTTGCGCCAGCAGGGCTTGCTGTTCCTCACCAACTGGTGCGCCAGTGGTGCGCTGCGGCGGCTGGCGGACGATTCATTGCGCGGACAGCGTGGGCATCTCGACGGTTTCCTGCCGTGCGCCGATCATGGTCGCGCCTTTCTGCGCGCCGTACCGCGCGGACTCGTTTGTCACTGGCTTGCCGGAAATGTGCCGCTGCTCGGTATGCTGACGCTGGTCCAAGCCATTATCTGCCGAAACGCCAATCTCATCAAGGCGGCCAGCAGTTTTGGTCGCGCTCTACCTGCTCTGCTTGACGCTTTTCGGGGCCTTGAAGTGCGGACAGCAGGCGGGCGGTTGCTGAAGGGCGACGACATCCTGCAAAGTATCGCCGTTGTTTATTTCGACCGGCTCGACCGCGCGGCGGCTGAACAAATGTCGGAGGCCGCCGATGTCCGGGTCGCCTGGGGCGGGGCGGAGGCCGTTGCCGGAATCCTGACCTTGCCAAGACATTTCAGCACTGAGGATATCATCTTCGGCCCCAAGCTCTCCTACATGGTGATTGGTCGGGACATGCTGGACACGCCGCGCAATGTCCGCAAACTGGCCAGAGCCGCAGCCACTGATGCGTCAGTGTTCGACCAATATGCCTGCGCTTCGCCCCATAACATCTTCGTTGAAGAGGGCGGGGATGCCGCCAGCCCGCGCGAATTCGCCGCCCTTCTGGCAGAGGAGATGGCAAAGGCGGCCATACGCATCCCCAAGGCGCCGGCCGATCCCGGCACGATCTCGGCCATTCAAAGCACTCGGCTTCGTCAGGAACTGACAGGGGAGGTATGGGCCTCGCAGGATTCGACCTGGACGGTGCTGTTCAACGCGCGCGTGCCGTCCGTGCTGGAGCCGCCCAGCTATTCGCGGGTCATTTCGATCAGCGCGGTCAGCGATGGCCTTGCCTGTGCCGATTTTGCCAGTCCCGACATCCAGACGATCGGCGTTGCCATGGCTGGCCCCCGTCGCCTGGCCTTTGCCGAACGCGCCGCCCTGCGCGGGGCGGCACGTTTCCCCGATATTGGCCGCATGACCCATTTCCAATCGCCCTGGGATGGCCTGTTCCCGATGGATCGCCTGGTACGCTGGATTTCCCTGGGGGGACCGCTGTGAAGGGTGACGATAAGGCTGCTGTCGGGTTTTTGCGACATTCATTCTCTCTCCCCTTCAGGGGAAGGGGCAGATTATGTCTGCAACCCACCCAAACCAGTCATTCCATTGCAACCCGCTGTCCTAAAATGGGACAGTTAAGCCTGTCCTTATAACCGAATAATCTGGTTTCGCTTTCCACCATACCTCCTTTGGCCGGGCGCTTCGCCAAGAGGAGGCCACAAGGGGGATGACCTTATACGGAATAGCGCAACAGGCGCGCGGACCGTTGGCTTATGATGATCGCCGGATTCATAAACAACTTGCGACGGTTTCATGACGGAAAATATTCAGCAAAGCCTATCCCCTCCTGCACCAAAGAGTGTACGCGGCGGCTTCAATGGCGCGGCGCACGGCCTGCGGGGCATTGCCGCAATGATGGTTTTCTGCGCTCATTTGTTGGGCGGCACCGCTGAACATATCTATCAGGGTCATGCACATTATGTCGCCTTCGTGGTCCGGCCCTGGCAATTCGGGGTCTATGGGGTGGAGTTGTTCTTCACCATCAGCGGCTTCGTCATCCTGCCCAGCATACTGCGCTATTCCGCGGGTCAATTTGCATTGCGGCGACTGCTGCGCCTTTACCCGTTATTTTTTGTCCTGACGCTGTTTTTCGTCCTGAGCAACACAGTGACGCATGAATATCCGGACGTCAATAATTGGCGAACGATCATTGGCGGCTTCACCTTTACCAATTTGCTGCTGCATACAGAGCAGCTTACGCCCAATGCCTGGAGTCTGACCTATGAGGTGATGTTCTATATTCTCACCTGTCTGGGCGTGACCTTTCTGGTGAAACAGCGCAGATGGATGGTCGGCGGACTGGTGCTTTTATTGTCTGTCCTGTTCCTTGTCCGCTATCCCATAGCGACCTATTTCCTGTTTGGCTTGGGCATCCGGGTTCTGCATGATCGTGGCGTCAGCCTGAGACGGGAACTGGCCTGGCCGCTGGAATTCGTCGCCGCGTTGTCTTGCATCTATTTCGCCTCTTCGGGATGGTTCACATACAAGCCTGCTGATGTCACCAACCCGATCCTGATAGCCACTATGCTATCGACGGCCGCCTATTTTTTCCTCGCCATATCGCCCGGGAGCCTGACCGGGCGCCTCCTTGCCGGACCGGCGACGACCTATCTTGGAACGGTTAGCTACAGCCTCTATCTGGTCCATCCGTACACTTATTATGTCATGCGCCTGCTGTTCGTGAAGCTGGGTCTGTTCACCGATCATATTGCACTGTCCATGCTGCTGTTCTTCCTGGTGACGACGCCGGTAACGCTGCTCCTTACGCACGTCATTCACCATTTGATTGAGCTTGGACCCTATGAGTGGTTCTTCCGTCAGCGAGTCTATCGTGTCCGCGAGGCGGAGCGGGGGCAGAGCAGCAAGGCGGGCAGCCGCCAGGTGTCCGGCGGCCGCACTGCATGATGGTAAAATCCTCTATCCCACTATAAAATAGTCAGTTTATTTATTGGTATAGCTATTCAGGTTGACAGCTATTTGGTTCGTTGCATGACCCATAAGTATAGTCATGCACTATATGGCTGACAAAATGCCTTCTGCGTACCAAGAACATTTGCATGGTTTTTCTGGAAATCGCCGCCGAGGAACTTCAGCACGGTCTGCTGGCCGCGGGCTTTGCCAATGGTGCGGCGGCGATACTGGTTCATTGCGAAGGCCTGATCCGGAAACTCTGGTCGCAACTGCTGGAAGATCCCGATGAACAGTTGCCATGGGAAGCGCCGCTGATCGACATCGCCCGCAACCATTACGGTAGCCGCGACATTACCGTCGGCCTAGGCGACCTTTTCTACTTTCAGCCGGGCCATCATGGCTATATCGCCCGAAAAGTCGAAATCGACCGCACGCCTGAGGGCCGTCCGGAGCCAACGCCCAGCCAATTTGTCCAAGGTAATGGTAGCTATCGGATTGCAGATACGACCATGGACGAATGTTGCCGCCTCGCCGACCAGCTTATGGAGGCGCTCACTCCGCAAAGGCAGCAATTCAAGGAATGCCGGGTTACGGTACAGCGGCTCAAATATCAGGAGCGATACGAGGATTTCGAAGATTTGGCGGCAATGTCCCAGAATTCGCTGGCCAGATGGGGTCGTCTCGGTTTCCAGCTCGATCGCCACCGGGGACGGCTCGACGGGCCACTCGCGCGCAAAGGTGTCTCCGATGTGATGGGAGCGATGATGATGTTACCGGGGCTGGGCAAGCTGCCGGGATGGGTAAACAAGAGTTTGAATCCAAAGCAGTCGCGCGCCTCGGATATGCGGTTGGTCGAAAGAGCGCATTCTGATGAGCGCTATTTTACCGCCCTGTGCGGAACGCGAGCGAATGTCCGGACCGAGGTCCATATTGGAAAGCAGTGGATCGAACTACCGGTCGGCCTTACCTCCTTTGCCGTATTCCCTGGCAATCTGGCTCAACGCGCTTTCGGTCTGACACCCACAATGCATCGTGTCGTCCATACCGGCCAAACCCTTCCCGCAAGCGCCATCGACCGGCGTACCGGCAATGTGACCTTGATGATCGGCGGAGTCTGAGGCCGACGCATTGGGGGTAGTCCAGCTGGGACCCCCGACATTAGGATCAGGACCCATTGATTTGGAACGTTAGATGTGATTCAGGCGGGTTAATGGGACGCCATGATCGAGTTGCATTTTGATAATACGGCGCAGGCCGCAGCCTGGAACTCCATAGAGCAGCAGGCCCCCGGCGGACTTTTTCCCGAAGGGCTGGCGCTGGGCCATCCCGTGCTGACAAGTGCGGCCGACCTTCTCTGGTCTGCAGGAAAAGGTCCGGCGGCGAACGACAAGGACGCCGTCTATTACGTCATTCCCTATCAATATAATGATGCTGGCGAATATGAGGATTATGCGCGTGCCTATGTCCTACCGCAATATGACGGGTGGATGAAGGAAGGCTTGTTGTCCGGCTATGAAGTCCTCTTCAATCGTTATCCAGTGGGCGATCCCTGAGATGTGCTGGTCGTGTTGCAATATCGCGACATCGAAGCTTTCGGCCGCCGCCAGCAGGCGCTGGACAAGGTGCGAGCCACCCTGCAGGATAACCCGGAATGGGTGGCCTATCACAAGCGCAAGGGCAGGATCCGTTCGGAAACCGAAAACAGCATTGCGAGGATTATCGCACAGTAATCAGCGTACCGCCCCACGTCACAGGGCGCGGGGTGATCGTCATTGGGCCTCTGGTCTGCGTGCGGGATCGAATGTCGGCTCCCAAACGTCGCTGGTCGTAGCGACCAGTGTCTTCATGTCCGACCAGGACCGCTCGCCCGGCGACACGCTTTTTTCGTAAAGCGCCACCGCCTTGGCAAAGGCGATCATGCGGTCAAGCACGCGTTCCTGTTCCAGCTCGGGCCATGTTTCGAAAGGATGGGGGCCGCGCACGACGACCAGTTCCTTTAGGCCGTTGATCCGGCTGTAGGATTCAACCGTGCCTTCCAGACTGTCGGCATAATCCCACAGGCCGCGTGCGAAGAAGGCGGCGGGCCATTTATCCACACCCGCCAATATGGCTGAGCTGGGGAAGAAGACGATGCTGTTTTCAACCTCGCTGCCGCCGATGAACAACCCCCGGTCTTTGCCCAGCCCGCGCTCTTCATCCTCCACGCTTGGCGTCGAAGAAATATAGCCCGGACCGCTGGAAAATTCGGAAATCAGAATTGCGCCCATGATGTTCGGATTACCCGCCGCCGGACCGCAGACGATGTCCGGCATGTCATAGCTGCAGTCCTTGTCGAAATTGATCGTCATGGCCCAACCGGTGGCCATGGTGCCGCGCGAATTGCCAAGCAGCAGAATCGGCATGTCCTGCCCCCGCCCGCAGACATGATGACCAGCGCGCGGACCCGGCCCCCCTTACCGTCCTCGACGCCCTCCCCCCTGATATACCAGCCGCGCAGTTTGACATCGTCGGTAAGGTTAAGGTGCAGTCTCTCATAAGGTTCGGCCGGAACGGTGAACTCAACCACAAAGCTATCGGGATCGGCCTGCGCGATTGCCTCATCATAGGGGGGACGCGCAAAGAAGGAGGACGCCTTACGGTCTTCAGGTCAATATCCGGCCCGTCCGCCACCTTCCCAAGCAGATAGAGCGCGTGCGGATCCGTGATCTTATATTCCCCATTGGGCGGCACCCGCCGTTCAATGGGCTTGCGGGCACGGGCATAACAGACCGGGTCCGCCTTGCAGGCACACCAGTCTTCGCGGAGCTTTGCATCGGTGAATGCGTCGACATAAAAATCGCCCTTATAGCCTTCCGGAGGATGGGCAGCGGTAGCGCTAAACGGGATGCAAATGAGCTTGCCTGCGGAATCGGGTAGCAGATAGCCGGGCAAGTCCCTTTCCCGATCATAGCCGACATGGGCCTGGCATTCGGGCGGTGGGATGGCAATGGCTACACTCGCGGTGGTGCCTGCGACGCCCTGTGCCGGCGTGCCCGCAAGTACAAGGTCTATGGTGGCCGATGGCGCAGGCAGGTCTTCGGGCGTCCAGTGATAGGTAATGGAATCGCTCATCATCACCACGCGCGGACGCCGATCGCCGGATGCGAGCAGCTTTTCATTGGCGGCGCGATACTGTTCCAGATCGGCCAGATCGCCCTGCTGCATCATCCATTTGGCAGCAAAATCATGCACGCTCATGGTCCCAATCGCGCGCTTTTCGATGACAGGCTCAGCGGCCGCATATGCTGCGCTAGTCATCGGGGGAATGGTCATGAACAAGCCAATACCCGCCGCAAGCAAGCCCCCGGACCGGCGCGTCATGGTCATACAAGCACTCCCTTGAGTGTTGGCAGGCGGGTTGCGGCGGAATTCACATTGACGCTGCGGTCAATGGAGACCGTATCCCCATCGAAACTGCACACAACTGTGTCACAAAAGGCGGCCTCGACATATTGCCAGGTCATTTCCAGATGATTGGCGTCGATCCAGCGCGCGCCCGCAACCACCCGCTTATCGTCCATCTGATATTCATGGTGCAGCCGGTGTCCGGTCATGTCGGTCCCCTGCTCCAGATATTGCGATAAGCCGGAAACGATTGAATGCTCGCCTCGATCATCCTGCATTATATAGGTGCAGTCAGGACCGTCGAAGCCGAAGGAAATCCATTCTACCGCCTGATCGTTAGGCGCGATGCGATACCGCTTGCCGGAAATACGGGCCGCGACCGGCGAATTGAGTGGCTTCAGCGGCGGTAGCAAACGAAGCTGCGCCGTTTTGGCCGCCAGAGTTCCGGCGACCGGCGATGGAGCAGCCGGTGCCGGACCAAAGGCCGCGGGGAAATGCTTCCAGATAAAGGGCTTCAGCTTCGAACTGCCATCGATGGCGCCGAACACGGCCAATGTGGCGTCATGTTCGGGAAAAACAATGGAAAGCTGTGTGAAGAGGCCCAGCGCATAATAGGCCTTGCCCGGCCCCATCCACCATTGATAGCCGTAATTGTCCTCATCGTCGCCGGATTGCCGGGTGGTCGCGGCCTTCACCCATTTTTCCGACAGGATCTGCTGGCCGTTCCACCGGCCCATCTGCGCGTGCAGCGCGCCCAGCTTCAACGATGCATCGGTCGGCCAGCTATGGCCGTTGCCGCCCGGATTGATGCCGCCGGGGCTAAGGTCCCAATGCAGCGTGTTGATTCCCAGCGGTTCCAGAAAGCGGGGACGCAGATAATCTTCCATCGTCTGTCCCGTCGTCTTCGTCACGATCGCAGAGAGCATGAAGCTGGCCGCACTTGTATAAACAAAATACGTGCCGGGCGTGTAGGTCACCGGAATCTTGAAAAATTCCGCGACCCAGCTTGTCGGGATCGGGCGCCATAGCGACCCGGAAGTTTCATGGTCATGGCCGGTCTGCATGGTCAGCAGGTCATGAACCGTCATAGCCCGCATATTCTCGCTGGCGTCGGGAGGGCGAGATTCTCGAAAGTTATGTCACGAAGAAACGCAACAAATCAGCGGTCTTGCGCTTCATGAAGAAGGCGCTGAAGCGCCATGGCAAGGCTGAGAAGATCGTCACCGACGGACTCAGATCCTATCCTGCAGCTATGCGTGAATTGGGAAATCTTGATCGTCTGGAAATAGGCCGATGGCTCAATAACCGTGCCGAAAATTCGCACCTGCCATTCCGACGAAGGGAACGGGCGATGCTGCGTTTCCGACAAATGAAATCGCTACAGAAGTTAGCTTCGGTCCACGCCTCTTTCCACAATCATTTCAACTCCGAACGCCATCTCGTCAGCCGGAAACTTTACAAGGAACGCCGCTCAGCCGCATTGACTGAGTGACAGATACTTGTGGCCTTACGAGTAGCGATTCCAAGCCTCACTGCGCCAAGTGGAGAAAAGTTCGCATTAGACTGACAGCACCGCCAACATCTCAATGTGAATCCATGAGATGGGCCTTTTGAGGGCCAAAAACCTTAGCCTCCGCGCCGTTTTGTTGATTGCGACCGAACCTCATCGAAAAAGGTTCAGGTCCAGAAAGTCTAGGTTTTCTGGTCTCTTGGTCTCGACCTCCGACCGTACCGTTTGTGCAAAATCTTGGCAGGCAGTGTCATTAGAGAACCAGAGGTATAGCTCAGCCTTGCAGATCGACGAGATAGAGCCGCTTCCGTGAGGACATGCGGACTGTCCCGCCTACCACACGTAAATGGAACTTTCCCGTGGGGACTCTAGTTTATACGGCAGGACAGAATTCCAGGAGAATTTCGATGGGTAAGGGACTGCTTCTTTGGCTCGTGGGCGTGCCCATTCCCATCATCATCGTCCTGTGGCTGATCTTTCATTGATCTGCCGATCCTACCCGACACCAAGCGCCCGTCTTCCGATGACGAACTGCGCGGGTGACACGCGACTTTCGCCACCCCAATATGGAGTTCGTCCGATGACGAAGATTTACATCACACTGTTGGCAACTGCCTGCCTCTCGCTTGGCGCTTGCAGCAAAAGTCCGAGCGATGCGGAAAAGATCGCCAACGATAATGCGGCGCAAGCAAACCGCGATGCAGCTGCTGCGAATATGAGCTCCACTACATCGCAGATGCAGGCGGATAACGCGCGGAACGATGCCAATGCGGCGCGCGACACTGCGGCAGCCGCGAACATCAATTCTGCCACATCGCAAATGCAAGCAGCGGCAGCCCGGAATGACGCCGCTGCTGCGCGAGAGAATACGAGAGCGGTGACCAATGCCGCCGCGCGTGAAATCGCCGATGTCAGTCGGGATGCAGCAGCCAAGGCGGCAAGCGATGCCGAGGCCGCCGCTCGTCGCAAGGCGGATGCACTGGCCCCACCAGCGCGTTAACTGACGCGGCCAGTCGGGGGAGCACGGAAAGGTACGAGGATGGCGGATTATCTGATCCTGTTCGCCATCGTTCTTGGCGTGAATCTGATGCCTGCTTTCGGGCCTCCAACTTGGTCCGTAATCGTAGTGTACGGCATCAATACCAAAATGCCGGTCCCGGCGCTCGTACTGGTCGCTGCGTCAGCGGCTGCAACAGGCCGCTTCCTTCTGGCCCAATGCCTTCAAATTGCACAGTCAGAGCAAATGCACCTTTTGATAACGGATACGGAATAGGGCGATGCTACGATTTTGACAAATGAAGTCGTTACAGAAGTTCGCATTTGTCTGACAGCACCCATCAAAAGAAGGAAAAGCGGACGTCTCGAAAGAACCGACTCTATGCCAACCAAGCGCGAAGGACTACCGAAACCGCGCCCAGGCCAGCGATGCTCGCTGCCCAGATGGCCACAAACCACCCCAGCTTGCGCATCGCCGACGCCATCAATGATAACCCTCTGGCCCCACCTTGCCGCGGAACACCCAATAGGCCCAGATGGTGTAGACCAGGATTACTGGCACCATCAGCCCGGCACCCACCAGCATGAATAGCTGGCTGCGATAAGGCGCAGCGGCTTCCCAAATGGTCAGTCGTGCAGGAATGACATTGGGCCAGATCGAGATGCCAAGCCCGACAAGGCACAGGCCAAACAGGGCAAGAGCGTAAAAGAAGGGCTGGGCGTCCCTCTTACGCCGGAGGCTTCGGTAGAACAGAAAGGTGACAATGCTTGTCGCAAGGGGCACCTGCGCTGTGACCAGCACGCCGGGATAGGCCAGCCAGCGCGTATAATATTGCGGATCCAGGGTCAGTGTCGCGACACTGACGACCCCGATCACGACGAGAAGCGCAACGCCTAGTCTGCGAGCATAATTAAATGCCTGCTGCTGGAGTGGGCCTTCGGTCTTCCAGATGAGCCAGCATGCTCCCAGCAGGCTGTAGCCGACCATCAGGCCCAGACCGGTCAGGATGCTGAAGGGCGAAAGCCATTCCCACCAGCCGCCGGCATAAGCACGTCCGTTGATCGTGATGCCATGCAAGAGCGCGCCCAAAGTGACCCCTTGCGCGAAAGTTGCGACCGATGACCCCAGCGTGAAGGTGCGGTCCCATGTCGCGCGGTGCGCCGGATCGCGCCAGCGGAACTCAAAGGCCACCCCGCGCAAGACCAGACCCAGCAGCATGGCGATCAGCGGGGCGTAAAGCGCGGGAAGAATAATGGCATAGGCCAGCGGGAAGGCCGCCAGCAAGCCGCCACCGCCCAGTACCAGCCATGTTTCATTGCCGTCCCACACCGGGGCGATGCTGTTCATGGCCATGTCACGATCCTGCCCCACCCTGAAATTGGGGAACAGGATGCCGATACCAAGGTCGAACCCATCCATGACGACATAGGCGATAATGGCAAAGCCAATGATCGCTGCCCAGACTATGGTAAGATCGATCATGTCGCCGCTCCATCGATTACCGCAAGCGCAGGGGTGAGGCCCGCAGAGCGAATGGGTGAGCCATCCAGCGTCGCTTCATGGGCCTGCGGCGGTTTCTTTGCCAAGCGTAACAAATACCAAATACCTGCCCCGAAGACGCTGAAATAGACTGCTGCAAACGCGACAAGCGAAGCCGCCACTGCCGGTGCATCAAGTGGTGAGGCACTCTCGGAAGTGCGGAGCAGGCCATAGATGGTGAAGGGCTGACGGCCAACCTCGGTCACGATCCAGCCCGCAAGGACAGCAATAAAGCCCGCCGGGCCCATCACCACCGCCGCCCGGTGCAGCATTGGCCAGTCATAGAGTTGCTTGCGGGCGCGAGCGAGAAGGCTCCACATGCCAAGCCCCAGCATGGCGAAGCCGAGGCCGACCATCACGCGGAAGGCCCAGAAGACGATGCCCACCGGAGGCTGCTTGTCCTCCGGCACGCTGTCCAGTCCCTTTAGCGGCGCATTCAGGTCATGCTTGAGGATCAGCGACGATGCCTTCGGTATCTCGATAGCATAGTCTACCCGCCGTTCGGCGCTGTTGGGAATGCCGAACAGGATCAGCGGCGCGCCGTGCGGATGGTTCTGGAAATGGCCCTCCATGGCCATGACCTTCGCCGGCTGGTATTCCAGTGTGTTGAGTCCGTGCATGTCGCCGGCGAAAATCTGGATCGGGGCGACAATCGCCGCCATCCACATCGCCATCGAGAACATCTTGCGCGCGCCGGGATTGGTCCGATCTTTCAGCAGGTGCCATGCGCCGACACCGCCAACTGCAAAGGCCGTGGTAAGGTAGGCGGCAATCACCGTGTGGACCAGCCGGTAGGGGAAACTTGGGTTGAAGATTATCGCCGTCCAGCTTGCGCCCGGCATGAACTGGCCATTCGAAGCAATTTCGTAGCCAGTGGGTGTCTGCATCCAGCTATTCACCGCAAGGATCCAGAAGGCGGAGATGAAGGTGCCGAAGGCCACAGCGCAGGTGGCCAGAAAATGCGGCCTGCGCCCGACTTTATTGATGCCGAACAGCATCACGCCAAGGAAGCCGGCCTCAAGGAAGAAGGCAGTCAACACCTCATAGGCCATGAGCGGACCGATCACCGGGCCGGCCTTGTCCGAAAACACCGACCAGTTGGTGCCGAATTGATAGGACATGACAATACCCGACACTACGCCCATGGCGAAGACCATAGCGAAGATCTTCAGCCAATAGCGGTAGAGATTGGCATAAACACCCTTTCCAGTTTTCAGCCACAGTCCTTCCAGCACCGCAAGGTAGCTTGCAAGGCCGATGGTAAAGGCCGGAAACAGGAAGTGAAAGCTTACCGTGAATGCGAACTGCGCACGCGCGAGAATGAGGGCGAGGCCTTGGTCAACCATTTCAGTCCTTTTGCAATGCAAGCGGAACGGGTTTTGCGCCGCTACCTTCTGCGCGACAATTGCAATGTCTGCAAGGTTAGAAAACCTGTCATTTCAGCAGGATATAAAGTGCTACGGCGATTACCAGCGCTGCAAAGCTGATGCGGGCGGCTTTGACACGCGTGGTTAGCCAATGTGAGACTGGCAGGCCCAATGCTGCGCCTGCTACTCCGCCGGCGACCAACGCTGTAAACAGCGCCCAGTCAATCAGGCCTGAAGCTGCATAGCTGGCACTGGTCGCCCCTCCGAACAGCGTGACGGAGAGAAGGCTGGAAGCAGCGGCGTTGGCTAGTGTCATGCCGGTGGAGGCCATAAGTCCAGGTGCGATCAGGAACCCGCCGCCAATGCCAAAAAAACCTGCCGCAAAACCAGTAGCCAGGCCAACAGGCGCCAGTTTCCACACCATGGAGGGTATCAGGCGAACAGCGGAATCGCCTTCACCACTGCGCGGGATCAGCATGGAAACGGCAATGGCGATCATGGCAAGCGCGAACCAGTTCAACAGGGCCCCACCATCGATCATCTTGCCGATATGCGCGCCACCCAGCGCGCCAGCCAGTCCGGCGAGGGCAAAAACACTGGCGCACGGCCATTTGACTGCTCCCGCACGCGCCTGTGCCACAAGTCCGGTGGCGGCGTTAACTGCGACAGCCGCCGCCGATGTGCCAATCGCCACATGGGTATCGGCAACACCCACGACATAGACCAGCCAAGGCGTCGCCATCACGGACCCCCCGCCACCAAAAACGGTCAGCAGCAACCCGATGATGACACCGCCAATGGCGGCAAGGAGGAGAGCCTCCGTCACAATATCAGACAACCGCCGCGCGGCGGTTCCACGGCGCAAGCATAAGGAGCCGTGCCATGCCGCAAAAGCCAGTGACTCCGGCAAAGGTCAGCCCTGCCCCGACAAAGGCGGAGAGGGCAAACCAGACAGGCGAGACGAGATAACCCAAGAGCGCGCCTGTCAGGACAAGCAGACCCGCCGCGATCTGAACCTGACGCATGATTTCCAGTGGGGCTTTTGCATCCACGACGAGCGGTAAGCCCATCTTGCCCCAGGCATCGATGCCGCCCTCCAGCATATACGCCGAGCCGGAAACATGTGCGGCAAGGCGATCACAGGCCCCGGTCGTCCGCATACCAGACCGGCACGTAAAGATGACATCCCGATCGGACGCGACCGAGAGATGTGCCGTTTCCCAGTTGGACAAAGGCTGGGAAATCGCTCCGGGAATATGGCGACGGGCGAACTCGTCCACCTCCCTGATATCGACAAGGACTGCACTGCCATCGGCAAGGCGGCGGCGGGTATCCTCGGGGGAAAGGGTGGTAAGTTCAGCGGTCATCATGGTGTCTCTCCATCGGAGGGGCAGAACAGTTCGGCGAGCGTGGCAATGACACGCAACACTGATGGGTCTGCGATGTGGTAGTAGATCGTCTGCGCCTCCCGCCGGGTTGCAACAATGCCTTCTTCGCGTAGCAGTGCCAGATGCTGCGACAATGCGGACTGGCTGATGCCGACACGCGGCTGAATCTGCCCGACGGAAAGCTCTCCGTCAGCAAGCTGACACAGGATCATCAATCGTCGCTCGTTGCCCAACAGGCGCAGAAGCGCGGCGGCACGGCTGGCGTTGGCCTCGAATAAGGCAAGGTTAAATTTGGCCAGATCGAACATGCTCCCTATATATTCATTGCTTCTAATTTAGCAATAGGTAATATGTGGAATCAGGAGATAAGACGATGCCCCATACACATGCCATTCCAACCCCACGGCCAGCCGTACAGGGATTCTTCGATCCCGCGACCAATACGGTCAGTTACATTGTCCACGATCCCGCGACCAAGGCGGCTGCCATCATCGATCCAGTGCTGGATTTCACCCCGCGTGACGGGCGCACGAGCACCGTCAGTGCGGATAAGATCCTGGAAGCCGTAAAGGAACAGGATCTGAACCTTCGCTATCTGCTCGAAACCCATGCCCATGCCGACCACCTGTCCGCTGCGCATTATCTGCGCGAGAAAAGTGGAGCGCCGGTTGTGATCGGTGCACACATCATCGACGTCCAAGCGATCTTCGCTGAACTGTTCGAAGCCGATGATGTTGCCCGCGATGGCAGCGCATTTGACCGGCTTGTACGCGAAGGCGACGTCCTGCCGCTTGGGAATATCGAGATAAAGGTCATGCACACACCGGGACACACGCCCGCATGCGTCACGTATATGATGGGCGACGCCGCCTTTGTCGGCGATACTGTATTCATGCCGGACTATGGCACTGCGCGAGCGGACTTTCCGGGCGGGGATGCTGCCACTCTTTATCGCTCGATCCGAAAAATACTCGATCTTCCTGCCACGACTCGTCTGTTCACCGGGCATGACTACCCACCCGCGTCCCGCAACGAGCCAGCATGGGAGGCGAACGTTGCAGAGCATCGCCGCGCCAACCTGCATGTGCATGACGGTATTGATGAGGCCGCGTTCGTGGAGATGCGACAGGCTCGTGACGCGACGCTTGAAGCACCGCTGCTGATCCTCCCTTCATTGCAGGTCAACATCCGTGCCGGAGCCATGCCGCCAGCGTCACCTGGTGGACATGTGTATTTGCGCTTGCCGCTCAATGCGATGTGAACTTTGGCAGGCCGCCGAACTGTCCCATGATGGGCATACATTGCAAACTCATTTTGTTTCTTGGCGCGAGGTTTTCTTCCTCAACATCACGCCCGCGGCAAGCTCGATGACTTCGCTGGTAATCTGCTCCTGTCGCAACAGACGCGCTCTGGCCGAAAGCTCTGCAAGCTTCTTTTCGGCATTGGCATGTGCGGCAATCATTGTACGCATACGCGCCGCGTTTTCGGCTGCGAAGGACAGGATGACAGCTTCACACAGTTCGGCAAACACATATTCTTCCGCCAGTTCGGTCAGCAATTCATAAGGAGCCAGCGTAATAAGGGGCGGCAGGGCGAGCTGTTGTGGCGTGAACTTTTCATAATTGAACGGCAGCAG
>JAENVZ010000119.1 GCA_016650315.1 Alphaproteobacteria bacterium
GACGGTGCAGCTCGACGGCAATGCGGCACAGGCCGACGCCTATATCAGTGGCAAGCCGCTTTGGCGGCAGAGCGAGCCGGACGAGGATCATTGGCTGGCGCAACAGATCGCCGGCGACATTGCCGCATGGGTGCCCCGTTGAGGCGCCAGATCCATTTTTCCTGTCTGGGGCATCAACTTTCCGCCAGCATCGACGATGGGCGGATGAACACGGGTCTGTTGATCGTGTCGGGCGGTAATGAAGTGCGTTCGGGCGCACACCGGGGCATGGCGAAACTGGCGGCGCGGCTGGCGCGTGACGGCTTTTCAGTGTTCCGTTTCGACCGGCGCGGCATTGGTGACAGCGAGGGAGAAAATGGCGGGTTCCTCTCATCGGGACCGGACATTGCGGCGGCTGCGTCGGCTTTTCGCAAGGCCTGCCCGGAATTGGAACGGATTGTCGCGTTCGGCAATTGCGACGCGGCGACGGCGCTTGCCTTTTATCATGACCCTGACGACATCGCGGCGTTGTTGCTCGCCAACCCCTGGGTGATCGAACATGATGGCGGCCTGCCTTCGCCGGTAGCGATTCGTCAGCGTTACCGGACCCGGCTGCGCAGTCCGCGCAAGCTGTGGGGATTGCTGACGGGGCAGGTCGATCTGGGCAAGCTTTGGCAAGGGCTTTTGGCCGCACGCGGTGGCGGCAAGGAAAGTTCCATTGCCCGCCAAATGGCACGCGCCCTGCATGACACGCCGCGTCCCGTCAGCTTCATCCTGGCTGAACAGGACAATACGGCTATGGCTTTTCAGGACGCCTGGAACCGGGCCGCCTTTGACGATTTGCGTGATTCAGGGCGGGGGCGGCTGGTGAAAATTTCTACAGCGTCACACAGCTTTGCCCGAACCGAAGATGCCGAGGCATTGTACCGGGCGGTTCGCAATATGCTGCATCATGTGGCGATGGGATAGGCGCGGCCTTATTCTGCCGCTGCCATTTCGAAGTCAGCCTCTGCCAGAAACCGTTCGGCGTCCAGTGCGGCCATGCAGCCCATGCCAGCGGCAGTGACAGCCTGACGATAGATTTTGTCGGAAACGTCGCCAGCGGCAAAAACGCCGGGAATGCTGGTCCGTGACGTGCCCTTTTCAACCAGCAGATAGCCCTCATCCATCGGCAATAGGCCTTCGAACAATTCGGTTGCGGGTTTGTGGCCAATGGCGACGAACGCGCCATCCGTCGCAATATGCGATTTTTCCCCCGTCACCGTGTCGATCAGGTCAACGCCGACCAGTCCTTCAGGATCGCCGTCGCCGACGAAACGGTCGACCGCCTTGTTCCACAACACCTTGATATTGGGATGCGCGAACAGGCGGTCCTGCAGGATTTTTTCCGCACGAAACGAATCGCGACGATGGATCAGCGTCACGTCATGGCTGTGGTTGGTGAGGTACAGCGCCTCTTCAACCGCGGTGTTGCCGCCGCCGATAACCACCACTTTCTTGCCGCGATAGAAAAAGCCGTCGCATGTGGCGCAGGCCGATACGCCCTTGCCCTGCAGCAATATCTCGCTTTCAAGGCCCAGCCATTTGGCCTGCGCGCCCGTCGCAATCACCAGCGCGTCGGCAAAATATTGGATGCCGCCGTCGCCAATCAGGCGGAATGGCCGCTTGGAAAGGTCCACTTCGACGATCTGGTCATACATCATCCGCGTGCCGACATGTTCGGCCTGCGCCTGCATTTCCTCCATCAACCATGGACCCTGAATAACGTCGCGGAAGCCGGGATAATTTTCAACGTCAGTCGTGATCGTCAACTGGCCGCCAGGTTGCAAGCCCTGAACGACGATCGGCGACAAACCTGCACGTGCGCCGTAAATGGCGGCGCTCAGGCCAGCGGGGCCGGAACCCAGGATCAGCAGGCGGGTCGAGTGCGTGGCGGTCATAAAGCGTTCCGGTTGTTTCTGGTGCGATTCGGTTGATGCCCGGAAATAGGGATTCGGGCGGTACAAGTGCAAGTCTGGAAGGCGTAGAGTTTCTTTCTGCCCTAAAACACCGCAGCGACCAGCTTGGTAAAGGCGTCCGCCCGATGGCTCATGGCGTGCTTTTTCTCCGGGTCCATCTCGCCAAAGCTGATAGTGTGTCCTGTGGGCTGGAATATGGGGTCATAGCCAAAACCCTTGTCGCCGCGTGGCGGCCAGGTGACAAGGCCATCGACACGTCCTTCGAACACCTCGACATGCCCATCGGGCCATGCCAGCGCGAGAGCACAGATGAAATGCGCGTCATGCCCGACCTCTGGCCCCTTGGCGGTCAGATTGTCCCAGACCAGCCGCATCGCCAGCTCGAAATCCTTGCTCGGTCCCGCCCAACGTGCGGAAAAAATGCCCGGTTCGTTGTTCAGCGCCTCAACGCACAGGCCGCTGTCGTCGGCCAGCGCGGGAAGGCCCGACAGATCAGCGGCCTGCAACGCCTTCAGTTCTGCATTGGCGATGAAGGTCGTGCCGGTTTCATCGGGTTCGGGCAGGCCCAGCGTTGCCGCCGAAACCGGCTCGATGCCATATGGATCAAGCAGCGCCCTGATTTCGCGCACCTTGCCCGCATTATGGCTGGCGATGACCAGCTTGCCGGGGTGCAGCTTGCGGATCGCCTGCTTTTCAATCACCGCCCTGTCGCCCTGCCTGTAGCCACATCCTGCGCCGTGAAAATCTGGTTGCAGCCGATGCGGGCAAGGCGGAGGAGGCGCAGCAGCCCTTCTTCGTCATAACATTCGCCTTCTGCCGTTGCCTGCGCTTCGGCAATCTTGCCATCGCCAGTCAGCACGAAATTGGCGTCTGCACCGGCGTTGCTGTCCTCGTCATAATCAAGGTCGAGCACGGGCGTGCCATTGTAAATGCCGCAACTGATCGCCGCGACCTTCTGGATGATTGGATCTTGCGAAATCAATTTCTTCGCCAGCAGCGAATCAACAGCGAGGCGCAGCGCGACCCATGCGCCGCTGATGGACGCTGTGCGCGTGCCGCCGTCAGCCTGAATAACGTCGCAATCGAGCACGATCTGCCGTTCGCCCAGTTTCTTCATATCGACCACGGACCGCAGCGAGCGCCCAATCAGGCGCTGGATTTCCTGTGTGCGTCCCGATTGCTTTCCCTTGGCCGCCTCGCGGCTGCCGCGCGTGTGGGTGGCGCGGGGAAGCATACCATATTCGCCAGTGACCCAACCTTCGCCCTTGCCGCGCAGGAAAGGCGGGATTTTCTCCTCGACCGAGGCCGTGCACAGCACCCGTGTATTGCCAAAGCTGACAAGGCAGCTCCCTTCGGCATGAATGGTGAAACCGGGTTCCATGGTGATGACCCGCATTTCATCGGGGGCGCGGCCGGATGGGCGCATGTGATTTTCTCCTGTGGCTATTTGCGAAGGGGCTTTAGCGCGTGTCCCGCGTGCTTGCCAGTGGGGCGGGAAATATATGCCCCTTGGCGTGGAATGGGTGTATGAAGTGCGCAGAAACACGGAAGGCATGGCATGAAAGCACTTTCACTGGCCGTACGCATTCTCGGTGTCCTGATGCTGCTGATGGGTTTGTTGTGGGTCGGTCAGGGGTTCGGTATCATCCGATGGCCAGCCGACAGCTTCATGATCGACATGCGGCCATGGGTATGGCGCGGCGCGATTCTGGCCCTTGTCGGGTTGGCATTGATATGGATTTCGCGGCGGATGAAGTGAGTTATTGAGCCTGTGCCGACCATTGCTTAGATAGAGGCCATGACAATCGCCCCCATCAGCGAATTGAACGACCGCGCGCGCGATATTTTTCGCGTCGTCGTCGAAAGTTATCTGGGCACCGGCGTGCCGGTGGGATCGCGCACGATCAGTAAACTGGCCGGGCTGAACCTTTCGCCCGCGTCCATTCGCAATGTCATGCAGGATCTGGAGGAACTGGGCCTGCTGGCCGCGCCGCACACGTCGGCGGGACGGATGCCGACGGAAAGCGGTTTGCGCCTGTTTGTCGATGGTATGATGCAGGCGGCCGAACCTTCGGTCGAGGAAAGGCGTGCGATCGAATCGCAGGTGTCCGAAGGCGGGCCGATAGAAGAGGCGTTGAGCGCGGCGACGGCAGTTCTGTCGGGCCTTTCCGCCTGTGCCGGGATCGTGCTGGTGCCAAAGCGGGAGCCGGTATTGCGTCAATTCGGCTTTGTGTCCCTGTCAGAGCGACAGGCGCTGGCTGTGCTGGTTGGGGATGACGGCAGCGTAGAAAATCGCGTCGTGGACCTGCCCCCCGGTATTGGTGCTTCTGCCCTCAACGAAGCCGCCAATTATGTCAGCCGGCAATTTGCGGGCCTGACGCTGGCGCAGGCGCAAATCCTGCTTCAACAGGATATAGAGGCTGGACGCGCGGCGCTGGACAGCGCCAGCCGGGAACTGGTCGAACGAGGCCTTGCCGTCTGGTCGGCCGATAGTGAGCATAGGCCGGTGCTGATCGTGCGCGGACAGGCGAACCTGATTGATGAAAGCACGGGCGAAGATCTTGAGCGCGTGCGACAGCTTCTCGGCGAATTGGAGGACAAGGAGGAAATTTTCCGTCTGCTCGACAATGCGCGCAAGGGCAGCGCCACGAAAATTTTCATCGGATCGGAAAATAAACTTTTCTCGCTTTCCGGCTCATCCGTGATAGCAGCCCCCTACCGTAGCGCCGACGGGCGCGTAGTCGGCGTAGTGGGCGTTATTGGCCCGACACGCTTGAACTATGCGCGGGTCGTGCCCATGGTGGATTTCACTGCACAGACTTTATCGAGATTGATGAGATGACTGAAGACAAGAAGATGCAACAGGACACTGAGATCGCTGAAGATTTCCGTGAGGATGGCGCCGAAGGGTCCGGCGAAGCGTCGGGGCTGGACCGGCTGGGCGAACTGGAGGCTGATCTGGAGCGGGCGCGGCAGGACATTCTGTATGCGCAGGCCGATACCCAGAATGTGCGACGCCGTTTGGAAAAGGAAATTCAGGACGCGCGCGCCTATGCGTCCACAGCATTTGCCCGTGATGTCCTATCGGTATCCGACAACCTTGGCCGTGCGCTGGCTGCGATCCCTGCCGAACTGCACGAAGATGAAAAGTGGAAGGGTCTTATTGCCGGGTTGGAAGCGACTGGCAAGGAGCTGGAAAGCGCATTCCGCAAGAATGGTATCGAGAAGATCGAGGCGATGGGACAAATGCTCGATCCCAACCGGCATCAGGCGATGATCGAAATGGCCAGCGACGCAGAACCCGGCACCATCGTGCAGGAAATGCAGGCCGGATACATGATCAAGGATCGTCTGCTCCGCCCCGCGCTGGTCGCTGTGGCGAAAAAGCCGGAGTAAGGTTCAGATCGAATAGCTCAGATCGTTTGGGCCCGGTTCTCGTCGCGGTGTTTTTTCAAATAGCGCATGAACGGGGTGCCGCCGGTGCCGACATCGGTGTCATTCCCGCTACCTGATACAGTCTGCTTGTTGATATAGCTGGCCGCATATTCCAGGTGGCGGGTGCGAAAGCGGGCGACCTGTTCGACGCAGGCGTTGAAGGCCGCCCTGATCTGCGCCCCGCCATCGGCGATGCAAAAGGCGCGCAGCGTGCTGGATTGCGCAATGTCTTCAATAAAGCGGCGATGCAGCGGCGGGCGATAGCTGTGCAATTCTTTCAGAAATTCGCGCAGCGCATCATGTTCATGGGTGATGTCAAACAACGCATCCATGGCAGGGACGATGGAGCTTTGTGATCCTGTCTGACCGCAAAAGGCCTGCGGCTTGCCGCCAAAGCGTGCGACGCCTTCATAGATCAGGCCCTTGCCCAGTGCGGGATTATTTTTCCAGCCATGGATGTAGGGGCGCACTCGCTGGAAATAAATGGCTGGATCACATCGTTCCGGCATACGGTCGAACAGGGCGTTGATCTGGTCCCAGACCGTGTTCATTTCGATGAGCAGCGTGGTTACGCGGTCGCTGTCGCCAGCACTGGAGGCTTCGACAAGCTGCACCGCCTGGCCAAGTGTGCGGCCAGCCTGCGCTTCAATGGCGACATGGATCAGGACAAACCAGTTTTCATCCTGCCCGCCCAGAAAATTCTGCACCATGCGGATATTGTCGAGCGCGATCGGTGCGGCCTTGTCCACCCGCGCCCAATTGTCGAGCACATAAGCGGAATAGGGGAGCAAGGGGTGCTGTCCCAGCGCATCGGCAAGCGCGACGATGGGGACTGCCAGATTGGCGGGCAGGTGGTCGGGGGGGCGCTTTTCGCCCCAGATATAGGCCTGGACCAGAAAGGCATATCGCACCATGGCGACACGAATCTGCGCCTCATCCCCTCCGATGATGAACTGACGCAGGTCCAGCAGTGGCAGTGCGTCCAGCCAGTGCCGTACCCGGCCCGTCGTGAGCAGCCCGGACAGCTTTTCTGCTGCATGGACGATAGGATCGAACAAGCTGGGCAGGACAATATCGTCCATTTCGAAAGCCGCCAGAAAACCGCGCTCCGCCGTCAGGCCATAATGGCTGAGCTGCTTGAGGGGGCGATTCATTTATTCCTCTCACATATTATTTTAATGCGCGATCATAGCATATTAAAACAAGATGGGGAATGACGGCTGTGCTGAAAGATAGCTGGTTTTGGGCTTTTTGCGACGTTCAGTAACAAGATGAATTGTGTTCCTGCGAAAGCAGGAACCCAGGGTTGCAAGCACCGCGCCAAGGTTCCCTGGACTCCTGCCTTCGCAGGAGCACGACGTCACTTCAACTGCAATTTACACAGTTGAAAACGGAAGAATCCCGTCATAATGTGCCAAGGGGGGCGCTCCTGGAACCCGAAATCCCTGACGGAGCAGGAAGATATGTCGCACGATTTCGGCCTGCTGTTCCAACCCATAGCGCTCCAGCGTCCAGCCGGGTTTCAGGCTGTAATCATAACGGCAGAAGGGATGCCGTCTGATGATCAGCCTGACCCCGTTCTGATGTTGCCAGACATGCGTCATTTCATGGATGAACAGGCCTTGTAGTAATATGGAAGTGCCGCAGAAATCCGCGCAGAACAGGCTGCCTTTCGGATGGAACCAGATATGGCCATCGGGCGCCATGGTGATATGCCGGGGCTGGAGCCAGAACCATTTGCGGTTGTGGATCACGACCCGGTCATAATCGATCGCATCACCGAATATGGACGTGGCAAGTGCGCGCTCGGAACGGGTGAGGGGTCGGGAAGTCGCGGGCTTAATGCCCTCCATGATTATCCTTGGTAGCAGGCGCGCCGTCCCCTGGTTGGCGGATCACCGCGTCATAGATGATGCGGTCGCCATTGGAAAAAATGAAGGTCAGCGGCAATTTTCCCTGCTGTTTTATCGCGGTATTGATGCCCCAGATCATCAGATGCTTGCCGCCCGGCGCGAAGGCGACGTTTGTGCGTGCGGGAATATC
Organism: Alphaproteobacteria bacterium; assembly: GCA_016650315.1. Classification (GTDB taxonomy): domain Bacteria; phylum Pseudomonadota; class Alphaproteobacteria; order Sphingomonadales; family Sphingomonadaceae; genus Rhizorhapis. Next base: position 7,416 of record JAENVZ010000119.1, read on the forward strand.
GACGCTGTTGAGCGGTTGCATCGACATCATGCCGCCCTTGTCCATGCTTTCATGCATGTCCACGCGCAGGACGACGGGCGATATAACCGAAAGCAGTTGCACATCCTCTTCGCCGCCATGGACCGTGAAATAGCCAGCCGATGGCGTGTCGTCGTTCGGCGACAGGCGCACCCAGGCCTGATCGACATACAGGATTTTTGCGGGCGCGCAGGCGGCCAGGAACAAGGTCAGGCCCAACAGAAATGCGACGGGCAGACATTTTGTGGAAGGGGGCAGCATGGGCACTCCAAAGCGTATCATTTTCAATCAACAGCATCCTAATCGTCCAAAATCCTTGTGCCAAGGAAAAGCGCTCCTATATCCGGTTTCGAAACGGACTCTTTTTGCGCACTTTGCGGGAGGGGTTCGGTCAACTGCTGGTAATTTTGGGGTTAAAGAGGACAACATGGGTAAAGTTATCGGGATCGATCTGGGCACGACGAACAGCTGCGTCGCCGTCATGGATGGCGGCAAACCGAAGGTCATCGAAAATGCGGAGGGCGCGCGGACAACGCCGTCCATCGTCGCCTTCACCAAGGATGGAGAACGCCTGGTCGGCCAGCCGGCAAAGCGTCAGGCCGTCACCAATGGCGACAATACCATTTTTGCTGTGAAGCGCCTGATCGGCCGCCGCTTCGACGATCCGATGACGAAGAAGGACATGGAGCTTGTCCCCTATGATATCACCAAGGGTACGAACGGCGATGCCTGGGTAAAGGCGGGGGGCGAGGATTATTCGCCGTCGCAGATTTCCGCCTTCATCCTGCAAAAGATGAAGGA
>JAENVZ010000120.1 GCA_016650315.1 Alphaproteobacteria bacterium
CTTGGCTTTTGCCGTTCTGAAATAGCTTGGCGGTTTGACCCATGACGGAAACTCCATAATATAGACTTTAATCTATCACAGCTTGACGAATGGTAAAAGGCAAAATCGTGCGCCACCCCTTTCGCGTAGCGGCGCGGCGGCCATGACTTCGCCCTTCCCGTGCTTGGTATTGATCGAGGCATTGTCAGCTTCGTCGTCGATCAAGAGCATGGGGGCGTCGATTGTGGAACGGTTGCCGCGCCTGCTATGCTCCTTCAACCATTCGAGAAGATTCTTGAGGGTGCTTGAATTCTTCTTGATGACGAACACGGCCGGGTTCTTCAGGCCGTGCAGCCCGACACCGACGCTTGTAGCAACAGCCTTGTTGAAATCGCGCTTCGAGTTCGTGAAAGTGACAGGTTCCTTGCTGCTATCGAACTGGCCGACACCGATTATCTTGTCCTGGCCGTTGGACAGCATACGGGCGCTGTCCCGTCCGACAAAACCCTCATCGATGCGAATCTGCGTCTGGTTGCGCAGATTGTTGTGAACCCCGGCGATGACAACGATGAGCTGGTATCCGGCATCCGCTGCCTTGCATATCAGCCCGATGTAATTTGCCGTTTTTCCCGACTGAACATGGCCAACGACCATACCCCGGCGGTCCCACGAACCGGCCTTCTTGGGATTCTCAAGCAGGCCGAGAATCTGATTGGTAACGTCGTCCAGCGCTGCAAGGACATCGCCAGAGAAGCTTCAGCCCTTGAAAACTGCCAGCCTGTGATAATCCAGAAACTTTGGGTGGGGACGCATCTCAAGCCTGTCCGGCAAGATCAGGCTCGTATTGTCCCCGAGTAGTCGCCCGACGGTGTCGGGCAAGCGGTCTTTTGCAAGCAAAAGGCTGTAATCATCTTCGACTGATATGAGGCCACGGTCAAACATCCAGTGCATTGTCCCTGAAAGGGCGATTCCATTGCGCACGCTGTCCGGGCCACGATGCTCTACCGGGCGAATATGTGCAGCCTGCACTTCCGAGCGACCGCCTCCATTGATGATTTTCAAACCTGTCATCGCACAGGTATCGTGATAGGCGCTTTTCACTGCGGCAGAAAACGCGCGGTCACGGAACGGCCTCGAAACAAGCTGCTCGATAATCCTCCGATCTTGCTCCATCGGCACATCGTAGCGAAAATCCATTCGCTCTTCGGCCACCCAGGCAGAAGGTCGCATGGGCTCCTCGGGGACATCGGGGGCCTCGCGGCTTCGTTCTTCCATCCCGATAATGTGTCCGAAGCCCGCTTGCCAGATCAGGTCATACTCAGCGTCAGGCAGGTCACGAACCGCACGTCCGAATGCTCCCTTGTTTGTGGAGCCGTCGGCTTTCTCCAGCAAGGCTTCATGATAGTGCGTACCTTCCTTGAACGGGACGGGTCGCGTGAAGGGCAGGTAGTTTGTAATCTCTGCGTAGAAGTGATCCGCGAGGACGGGATCAGGATATATCCGCTCGACGCGAGCAGTTGCGAAATAGACTTGCCGGCCGCCTGAACTACCAAGTTCACCCGTTGAACGGCGCGGCTCGTAATAGACGATCCAGTCGCCAACTGCACGGCCCACCTGGTTGAGATATGTTCTCGGAAAATGATACCGCACTTCCGGCAAGTCGTCATAGACCGGCGTCACCTTGGTCGTGAGGACAGCTTTCGTCATGCCGCCAGACTTACCCCGTCATCGTTTGCCGCGCGAGGACAGAAATCTGGATTGCCCTTGAAATAATAATTGTCGGGAAATGTCTGCAAGCGGGCAGCCTCACGCACCGTAAGACTACGGCACTGGGCCGGGTCAGGATGAATGAAATAATGCCCGTCCTTGGAAATATGACTGGTCACGGTCGTTGACGGCGCATCGGCAATCTGCACCCGGAAACGGTCCGAAAATTTCCCGGTTTCCCAGTTGCGGTGCGCTGGCGCCAGCGCATCGGGGAAATCGTCTGCTTTGGGGGAACGTCCCATCACCTTTCCAAACGCCGCCGCGAAAAGATAGCGGCCAAGATCGGACGGCATATGCCCCCGCGTTTCGTTGTTTGGAAGCACTTCAAGTCGCGGGTCGCACAGCCAGTCCGCCAGTGACGCCGGACACCCGGTGCCAAGGCCGTTGGGTCGCAAGGCACCGCGCTGTTCCGCCGTTTCGAGGGCAAGCACGCCATTCAGGACTGCGCGCAGTTCCTGTTCCTGCTCCGGCGGGAGATCAAATGCCGAATCAAGGACAGCGCGAACACCGGCCCGGAAAGCCGCGCGCCAGGCTACGGCACTGTCCTGCCCCCTGCTCAGGCCACTTCGCAATGGCGGCATCCCGTCCAGGACATCGGATACCCGCGCTTGCCGCTCGTGTGGTTGCAGCCGCGCGTCACACAGCCTGTTTTCGTCGATCCTGTCGGCAAGGTCGCGGCGCACCCCGAGAATGATGACCCTGTGCCGCGACTGGGGAACGCCAAAATCCTCGGCCCGCAAGATAAAATCGGATGGAACCGGCTCAAGGGGAAGTCGACCGCTGGCGTGTCGCTGGGGTGACAGCGCCAGCAAACGGTAGCTGTCCGCTCCTGCTGCCGAACGCAAGTCTTCCAGCACCTTGCCAAAAATAGGGACGCCATCGACCGAGGATGACAGCATTCCCTTCACATTTTCCATAACGAAGGCGGGGGGGCGCAGCTTGCTCAAAATGTCGATATACGTCTTGTAGAGATAATGCCGGGGGTCGTCTCTGGCGACATAAGTTGCGATTCCGGTGTTTCGCGCGCGCCCGACAAGCGAATAGGCCTGGCATGGAGGCCCGCCGATAACGATGGTGTCATCACCGTGTGCGTCGCGGATTTCACCGAGCCGCTTGTCAATGAAATCGCTAGCAGCAACATCGCCCAAAGTCAGTAACTGCGCTTCGGAGCAGGCAGCAGCCCATTGATCTGGATAGATTTTCCGCCAGTCAGGTTCGGAATTGTTGTTGTTCAGGAAGTCATAATATTCCTGCGGATAGCCATTCTGGAATTGCCGCAGGAAGCTGCGCAATAGAAGTGTCGAATGCGCGGGCTTTTCCTTTTCGACCGAAAGTGCGATCTTGAACGGTCGCGAATTATCTTCTGAGGAAAATGAAGAAAAGCCTTCGGCCAGTCCCCCTGGTCCGGCAAAAAGATCAACTACGGCGTATCGTCCCTGCATCTGCTAGTCATTGCCTTGTCAGGCCGCGAGGTGCAACGTCGATGACGCTGATCCTGGAGACTTTTTTCTGGCCGACATCGTTGATCCGGCAACGCGCTCGCGCATGATGAGTGGCATCCGGGCGAGGAATACACGCCCGGAAATGCGCCTGCGTCGCGAACTCCATGCCCTCGGATTCCGTTTTCGGCTCCACGCCAAGGACTTGCCGGGCAAGCCTGACCTTGTGCTGAAGAAGCACAATGCGGCAATTTTCGTGCATGGCTGCTTCTGGCACCGGCATCGCGATTGCCGCCTCGCGTCCACTCCTGCCAGCAATTCCGGCTTCTGGGCCGACAAGTTTGCCCGCAATGTCGAGCGGGACAGGCAGGCGATGGAAGCGCTCCGGGACATGGGCTGGCGCGTTGCTATCGTCTGGGAGTGCGGGTTACGTCACAACGATATTCCTATCGTCATCGAGCAAACGAGGCGGTGGCTGTTGTCTGATGATCCACATATCGAGTTGTCCCGGCCCTGAAAGGAAAGGCGAGCGCGGCCTTCGCAGATACGGACAAGCAATCCGAAATCCTCGCGCTCGCCCAGCCGGTCTGCCAACCGCCGCCAGCCGCGACGACATCCGCCATATCTTCTCCGCCTTCCCCATCGTCGCCGAAAAGGAGACGGACAAATGGGGCAACTATCGCAGCCAGGACTTGTGCCTGGCATGGATCAACGCGCTGATGGCCGGGCAACCGGAGATGGAGATTGAGGGGAAAGGATTGGCAATAGCCAAAATTTATCCCCCCGCCAGTTTCCCGACGAGGGGATAATTTCAACAGAAAAGCTCTGTATCAATGACTCCGATAAGGAATTTCCCCGAAAGGATGATCCTACACAGCGAAGTCTCTGTTACCGTGGCTTCCCTACCGATTTGCCGAACGTCAACTTAGCGATTGACTGGCAGTGGTCAAGGCGTCTTCACTCCAAATAAGTGGAGGCAGGGATGATAGTTGAAGATTTGGCGTTCGGGATTGACCTCGGCATTGGCTCATGCGGCTGGGCCGTTCTTCAAGCGCCTCCCGCCGCCGATGCGCCGGGGGCAATTCCAGCGATGGGAAGCTGGATTTTCGACGTGCCAGAAACCGATAAGGAGCGGACGCCGACGAACCAGATACGGCGCGGCAGCCGCCTGCTCCGGCGGGTGATCCGCCGCCGCCGCAACCGAATGTCCGAACTGCGGGGGCTGTTCCGGCAGTCCGGCCTGCTTTCAACCGACTCCCCCGATGCCCTCAAACTCAAAGGGCTTGATCCTTGGGAACTTCGCGCGCGGGGATTGGACAAGCTGCTTTCCGGCAATGAATTCGCCGTGGCGCTAGGTCATATCGCCAAGCGGCGGGGGTTCCGATCGGCGGCCAAGCGCAAGGCCGCGAACACCAACAGCGACGACAAGAAAATGCTCTCTGCGCTTGAAAAGACACAGGAGCGGCTCGGGCGTTATCGCACGGTGGGCGAAATGTTTGCCCGCGATCCCGAATTTGCGGCCAGGCGGCGCAACCGTGATGGGGTTTACGACCGCACGGCTGGCCGTGACGATCTGGCACATGAGGTCATGGCGCTGTTTGCAGCGCAGCGGCGGCTTGGTCTGGCCGCTGCATCGGAAGCGCTGGAGGAAGCCTATGTCAACATAGCCTTCCGGCAACTGGCCATGCAGGACAGCGAAAAGCTCGTTGGTCTCTGCCCATTTGAAAAAGAGGAAAAGCGCGCGGCAAAGCTCTCGCCATCGTTCGAGAAGTTCCGATTGCTGACGCGGCTTATCAATTTGCGGGTGACGACGCCGGAAGGCGAAAGGGTGCTGACGGCAGACGAACTCGCCCGCGCCACTTCGGATCTCGGCGCAACCAAGATTTTGACCGGCAAGAAGGTGCGCGACCTCATCGGACTGTCAGGCGATGTTCGTTTCACAACCATCAAACCCGATCAGGAAAAGGGTGATATTACCTCAAAAACAGGCGAGGCCATGTCTGGCACGGGAACGCTGCGAAAGGCACTGGGAGAGGCGCTTTGGGCCGACATGCTCCGCCGGCCAGAGCATTTGGATCAGATTGCCCATATTCTGAGCTTCTTTGAAACCAGCGAACGGATTGAGGCGCAATTACGCACTCTTGCCCTTGATGACGCAGTGCTTGCCGCACTGATGGATGCACTCGACGCCGGGAAATTCGCACACTTCAAAGGCGCGGCGCATATCTCTGCCAAGGCCGTGCGCGCCCTGCTGCCCCATCTGGAAGCTGGCAAGCGCTACGATGAAGCCTGCGCGCTGGCGGGCTACGATCATGCTGCATCGTCATTCTCCCATGTCGATCATGTCACGGACAAGGCATCATTCAACGCTCTGGTTGCCGAAGTAGGGGAGAGCATCGCCAACCCCATCGCCCGCAAAGCGCTCACCGAGGGGCTGAAACAGCTTTGGGCAATGCGGAACACATACGGGTTGCCGGGTGCGATCTATATCGAGCTGGCGCGCGATGTGGGCAACAGTCTTGAAAAGCGGCGGGAGATTGAAAAGGGGATTGATGACGCAACGGCACAGCGCAAACGGGAACGTCAGGAAGCGCGCGATCTGCTGGGCATCGAGGACGTGAACGGGGATACCCTGCTCCGGTATCGGTTGTGGAAAGAGCAAGGCACATTTTGCCTTTACACGGGACAGCACATTGATCCCCGCCAGATCATAGCCACGGACAATAGCGTTCAGGTCGATCACATCCTGCCTTGGTCGCGCTTCGGCGACGATAGCTACAACAACAAGACGCTCTGCCTTGCCAGTGCCAACCAGCGCAAAAAAGGGGCCACGCCCTTCGAGTGGTTCAGCAACGATAAAACGTCCGAAGACTGGGATTTGTTTGCCGAACGGGTTGAAGGCAATAAGGCGTTACGCGGATTCAAGAAGCGGAATTACCTGCTGAAAAATGCCACGGAGGCGGCGGAGAAATTCCGCTCCCGCAACCTTAACGACACCCGTTACGCCTGCCGCCTGCTCGCGGAAGCTGTAAAGCTGTTCTACCCGCGCGGCGAGCGGCAGGAAAAGGATGGCAACCGCCGGGTGTTCACAAGGCCGGGGCAATTGACGGCTGCGTTACGCCAAGCCTGGGGGCTTGAATCGCTCAAGAAGGTCGATGGCAAGCGATTGCCCGATGATCGCCACCACGCGCTTGATGCTTTGGTGGTCGCAGCGGTCAGCGAAGCCGAAGTGCACAAGCTCACCAAGTCTTTTCAGGAATGGGAACAGCAAGGGCTTGGTCGGCCATTGCGCAGAGTGCCGGAACCTTGGGAGGGATTTCGGGAACAGGCCAAGGCGGCTTTCGAGTCCGTTTTCGTTGCCCGCCCTGAACGGCGACGCGCGCGTGGCGAAGGCCACGCCGCCACCATCCGCCAGGTCAAAGAGCGAGAGGGCCAGCAAATCGTTTTTGAACGCAAGGCTGTCATCAATCTGAAAGAAGCCGATCTGGAGCGCATCAAAGACCCGGAACGCAACAGCGCGATCATTGCCGCAATCCGCGATTGGATCGCTGCGGGTCGTAAAGCTGATGCGCTGCCCCAGTCGCCCAAAGGCGATGTGATTACCAAGGTTCGGCTTTCGTCGAAAAACAAACCCGCTGTGTCGGTGCGTGGCGGCTCTGCCGACCGGGGCGAAATGGTGCGCGTTGACGTATTCTCAATGCCGAACAAGCGCGGCAAGGATGAATGGTATCTAGTGCCGATCTATCCGCACCAAGTGATGGATAGACGAGGCTGGCCTCAACCGCCGATACGGTCGGTCGTGGCATACAAAGACGAGGACGAATGGACATTGATAGGCGATGTCCACCAATTTCGTTTCAGTCTTCATCCTCGAACCTATGTTGAAGTCGTGAAGTCCAATGGTGAAATTCTTGAGGGGTATTTTCAGGGGCTTCACAGGGGGACTGGCGCGATCAACCTTTTTGATCACAATAACCCAAAAGCAGGAAGTCAAAGCATTGGTGCAAAGACTTTGTTAACCATAACCAAGCATAATGTAGATCGCTTCGGCAACAAATCCGTTGTCCGCAAAGAGGTCCGCACATGGCATGGCGTGGCGTGCATATCTCCCAGCCCTCCCGGCTAAAATACCGGGACAAGCAACTCGTCGTCGATCAGGATGATTCTTCGGTTTCGCTGGCGATTGAAGATATTGCGTGGCTGATCCTTGATACGCCGCATATATCGCTCACAGTTTCGTTGCTGTCCGCATTGGCGGGTGCGGGCGTTGCGATGATCGTTCCCGATGAGAAGCATCATCCTTCGGGCGTCTTGCTCCCTTTCCACCAGCATCATGCCCAAGCACATATTGCCCATTCCCAAGTCGGCATGAGCCTGCCGCTCAAAAAGCGGCTGTGGCAAAACATCATCGTAGCCAAAATCACCAATCAGGCGGCACTGCTCGATGCATTGGGGCGGGAACGCGCACCAGCTCTCCGGGCGATGGCGGGCCGCGTTGGTTCAGGCGATCCCGACAATATCGAGGCCCAGGCGGCACGAGCATATTGGTCGGCCTTGTTCGACAAATTTACGCGCTCGGACGAGAACGACCGTCGCAATGCACTGCTGAATTACGGCTATGCCGTTGTGCGCGCCGCCATCGCGCGGGCTTGCGTTGCTTCCGGTCTGCTCCCCGCCTTCGGCCTGCACCATGCATCCAAGGTCAATGCCTTCAATCTGGTTGATGACCTGATTGAGCCTTTCCGTCCCTTCGTTGATTCGTGCGCCAATGCGCGGGCGCACGAAACGGAAGGCGATACGCTGACAGTCGATGATCGCCGCCATATGGCCAACATTCTGAACGACACCGCGATGATTGGCACAGAGCGGATGACTCTGCTGGCCGCGACTGAGGCCATAGCAACGAGTCTGGTCCGTGCGATTGAGCATGGCAGTGCCCTGCTGCTCCAGCTCCCGGAATTTGCCGGGACAAAGCCCGATTCCGGGCAATGAAAGCGGAAGAGGCTCGCTTCATGTGGCTCTTTGTCTTTTTCGACCTTCCCGTTGGGACCAAGGATCAGCGTCGCCGCGCAAATCGGTTCCGCAACTTCCTGAAAGATGACGGCTATATGATGCTGCAATTTTCCGTTTACGCGCGGGTTTGCAGGGGGCAAGATGCGGTTGAGAAGCACGTAAAGCGGGCGCGAAGCAGCCTTCCCGACGAAGGCAGCATAAGATCGCTCCAAATAACGGATAAACAGTTTGGACGTATGGAACTGATGCTTGGAACCGCGCCAAAAAATGAACGAGTCGGACCATCTCAGATGGTTCTGTTGTGATTTCGGCGTTTGTCAGAACGCGGAAATCACAACAGTCTCAATCACTTCGATCCAACCAGTCCTACCATGGGCAAATCGGTAGGGAAACCACGGCTCTTCATTCCGCGCATGTATTCAGGGTTTTGTCCTACCATGGGCAAATCGGTAGGGAAACCACGGCAGATCAACCATCATCGAACCTCCCTTCGATGTCCTACCATGGGCAAATCGGTAGGGAAACCACGGCCTTCCGCCTCACATCGGGATAGCAGGGCGAGTCCTACC
>JAENVZ010000121.1 GCA_016650315.1 Alphaproteobacteria bacterium
GCCAGCGCCGCGCGCGGGGTGAGGAACCGCTTTCGGGCGGGGAGTTCATCAAGCTTGCCAAGGAAAAGGCGGCGCTGCTGAAGCTCGACATGGATATGTTGAAGCGCCCCGTGAATGTCGGCTTTTCGGGCGGCGAGAAGAAGCGCAACGAAATGGTGCAGATGGGGATACTCGACCCCAAGCTGGCGATCCTTGATGAAACCGACAGTGGCCTCGACATCGACGCGCTGAAAACGGTGGGTGAGGGGATCAATACGATCATGCGCCGGCCCGACAAGGCGGTGCTGCTCATCACTCATTACCAGCGGCTGCTCGATTATGTGACGCCGGACTTTGTCCATGTGCTCGCCGCCGGACGGATCGTGAAGTCGGGCGGACCGGAACTGGCGCTTGAGCTTGAGCGCGAGGGTTATGCGGAGGTGGTTTCGGCATGAACCTGGCCGTTATCCCTACTGCCCATGATGAGGCGTGGCGCTATAGCGACCATGAGGCGCTGGCGACGGTGTGGCCGATCAGCGGACCCGAGCATATCACGGTGCCTGCGGGCGAAACGAATGCGCGCTATCTGATCCAGACGGCGGCAGACGATGCGGTCGCGATTCACGACTATGCGATCCATATTGAGGATGACGCAAGGCTCGACTTCCATATCCTCAACATGGGCGGGAAGTTCGGTCGGGTATCGCTGGACGTGACGCTGGGTGAGGGTGCGCATTTCGAACTGGGCGGCGCGATTTTGGGCAATGGCACGCAGACGCTGGAAATCGTCACCACGGTCAACCATGCGCAACCCCATGCGACCAGCCGCCAGACGATTCGGTCAGTTCTGTCGCAAAAGGCGACCGGCAGCTTCCTTGGCGCGATCAAGGTTGCCCGTCACGCGCAGAAGACGGACGCCGCACAATCGGTAAAGGCAATGATCCTCGACCGTACAGCGACAGCCAATGCCAAGCCGGAACTGGAGATTTTCGCCGATGATGTGAAATGCGCGCATGGCGCGACTGTCGGTGAACTCGACAAGGCGGCGCTTTTTTACATGGAAAGCCGGGGCATGGAGCCGGGGCTTGCCAAACGGGTGATGCTGCGCGCTTTCATCGCGGGCGTATTCGACAACATGGCCGATGAAGCCGTGCGCGCGGAAATGGAGCAGGCGGCGCTCGCCAAGCTGGAGGCGATGGCATGAGTGGCGATGTCATGACCCGGAGCTGGCGCGGGGATTTCCCCGGCATTGCCGACTGGCACTATCTGGACACCGCCGCCACGGCGCAAAAGCCCGCTCAGGTGATCGAGGCCATCGCCCGCGCCTATGGCGAGGATTATGCGACCGTGCATCGCGGCGTTTATGCGCGCTCGGCCAATATGACATTGGCCTATGAAGCGGCGCGGCGGCGAGTGGCGCAGTTCATCGGTGCGTCCTCCGACAACGAAATCGTGTTCGTGCGGGGTGCGACCGAAGCGATCAACCTTGTCGCGCACAGCTGGGGCGGGGCGAATTTGAAAGCGGGCGACCGCATCATGCTGTCGGTGCTGGAACATCACAGCAATATCGTGCCCTGGCAGTTGATTGCCGAACGGGTGGGCGCGGAGATCGACGTTGCGCCGCTGACGCATGACGGCAAAATCGACCTTGACGCCATGCAGGCAATGCTGACGCGCAAGCACAAGATTGTGGCGCTGGCGCATGTGTCCAATGTGCTGGGGTCGATGCTCGACGTGCGGCGGGCGGCGGATATGGCGCATTCTGTGGGCGCAAAAATATTGATCGATGGGTGCCAGGCGGTGCCACGCATTGCGGTTGATGTGCAGACGCTCGATTGCGACTTCTACGTCTTTTCCGCGCATAAGCTATATGGTCCGACCGGCATCGGTGTGCTCTGGGCGCGGGCGGAAATACTGAACGCCATGCCCCCCTATCAGGGCGGCGGATCAATGATCGAAAAGGTGACGTTCGAGAAGACGACCTATGCCCCTGCGCCGACCCGCTTTGAGGCCGGAACGCCGCATATTGTGGGTGCGGTGGGTCTGGCCGCCGCCATCGACTATGTCGAGGAAATCGGTCTTGGCGTCATCCATGCACATGAGGTGGAACTGGTGCGGCAGGCGCAGGAGGCGCTCGCCAACCTCAACAGCGTGCGCGTCTTTGGGCCGAAGGACAGCGCGGGCATATTGAGTTTTGAGATTGCAGGGGTGCATCCCCATGATGTCGGCACCATATTGGACGAGGAAGGCGTGGCGATCCGCGCGGGCCATCATTGCGCGCAGCCGCTGATGCGGCATCTGGGCGTAGAGGCGACGGCGCGGGCGAGCTTTGGTATTTACAATGATGAAAGTGACATCGCGGCGCTGGTGCGCGGCATTGAACGAGTGAGGAAGATCTTCGCCAATGACTGAGAAGATTCATGAGGAACGCAAAATCGCGGTCGAGGAAGTGGACGGTGTGACGCCGCCGCCCAAGGCGCGTGTCGAGGAAACAGGCTCTGCGCGCGAAACGATGGAGCGCAAGCGCGATTATCTGGACGGTTTTCTGAAACAGCAGCCGGTTGAGACGGCGACAGGTGAGCCAGGAGGCGACATTTACAACGATGTAATCGCGGCGCTGAAGGAAATTTATGATCCTGAAATTCCTGTGAACATCTATGATCTTGGCCTGATTTACGGTGTCGATGTGACGGATGAAGGGCATGTCGCTGTTACCATGACGCTGACTACACCGCATTGCCCGGTCGCCGAATCCATGCCGGCAGAGGTGGAACTGCGCGTTGGTTCTGTCCCCGGTGTGGGCGTTGCGGAGGTCAATCTGATCTGGGACCCGCCGTGGGACCCGCAAAAGATGAGCGATGAGGCTAAACTTGAATTGGGGATGCTCTGATGGCTGAAACCAAAATCCGTGCCCGCCCGGCTGCCGTCATCCTGACGCCTGCGGCGGAACAACGCATAACGGACCTGATGGCGGAGGCACCCGAAGGTGCGATCGGCGTAAAATTATCCACCCCGCGCAGGGGCTGTTCAGGGCTTGCCTATTCGGTCGATTATGTGAACGAAGAAACCCGGTTCGATGAGAAGATCGAAACGCCGGGTGGTATTTTTTACATCGACGGCGGATCGGTGCTCTACCTTGTCGGATCGACGATGGACTGGCGGGAGGACGATTTTGCCGCCGGATTCGTGTTCGAAAACCCCAATGCCAAGGGTAGCTGCGGTTGCGGCGAGAGCTTTACGGTTTGAGAGCGGGGTAAAGCTGAACATATTTTAGGCTTTGCTTGCCCTTGTTAGGCAGCCTGTCTAGGCAGGCCGCCATGCTTCCTGACCTTGCCCATATCGACACCTGGATTTTCGATCTGGATAACACGCTTTATCCGGCAAAGGCGGACCTTTTCGGTTTGATCGACATCAAAATGGGTGACTTTATTCAGGGCCTTCTGGGTTGTGATGCAACAGAAGCGCGCCGTATCCAGAAGCAATATTTTATGGAGCATGGCACTACCCTGTCCGGCCTGATGCGTCATCATGGCACCGATCCGCGCGCGTTTCTGGATTATGTGCATGATATTTCGCTGGATCGGATAGAGGCGGATCCGGCGCTGGGCGATCATATTCGCGCCTTGCCTGGACGGCGCTTGATTTTCACCAACGGCGATACGGCCTATGCATTGCGGGTTCTGGACCGGCTTGGCCTGCTGGATGCGTTTGAATTTATCCATGACATTCATGCCTGCCAATATGTGCCAAAACCCGATCCCTCCGGCTATCTGGAACTATGTGATCGCTATGTAATTGATCCGCGCACAAGCCTCTTTTTCGAAGATATGGCCCGCAATTTGAAGCCGGCCAAGGCGATCGGCATGACAACGGTATGGGTGAATAATGGTTCAGAAGCGGGCAATGTGGATGCACATCCCGATTTCATTGATTATGAGACAAACGAACTTGCGCCTTTTCTGGCGGATATATTGAAGGATTGAAGAAAGACTATGACTGACATGCTGATCTCCACCATCGAAGCGGCATTTGAAGATCGCGCCAATTTGGGCTTTGCAACGCAGGGCGCGGTGCGTGAGGCCGTGGCGGAGGCGCTGAACCTGCTCGACAGCGGCAAGGCACGCGTGGCGGAACCGGGCGGGGACGGGTGGAAGGTCAATCAATGGCTCAAGAAAGCGGTTCTGCTTTCTTTTCGCCTTAACGATAATGCACTGATCCCCGGCGGACCGGGTGGCTCTTTCTGGTGGGACAAGGTGCCATCCAAGTTTACGGGATGGGGCGAAACGCAGTTCCGCGCCGCCGGTTTCCGTGCTGTTCCTGGCGCGATTGCCCGCCATGGCTCGTTTGTCGCCAAAAATGTCGTTCTGATGCCGAGTTTTGTTAACATCGGCGCATTCGTCGATGAGGGCACGATGGTAGACACCTGGGTAACAGTGGGCAGTTGCGCGCAGATCGGCAAGAACGTGCATTTGTCGGGGGGGGTTGGCATCGGCGGCGTGCTTGAACCACTGCAGGCGGGACCTGTCATCATCGAGGACGATTGCTTCATCGGCGCACGGTCGGAAGTGGTGGAGGGCGTGCGGATTGGCCAGGGATCGGTCCTTTCCATGGGCGTTTTCATCACCTCGACAACCAAGATTGTGGACCGCACGACAGGCGAAATTTTCATAGGCGAAGTGCCCCCCTATTCGGTCGTCGTGCCGGGTAGCCTGCCGGGCAAACCGCTGCCCGACGGCACGCCGGGACCCAGCCTTGCCTGTGCGGTCATTGTCAAACGTGTCGATGCACAGACTCGCTCGAAAACAGCGATCAATGATTTGTTGCGGGATTGATGAAGTGGGGATGAACTTCCTGCCTGCTTAAAAGGGTAGGAAGTTTATCATCTATCAGAATTTCTGGAAATATTTGGTCGGGGAGAGAGGATTCGAACCTCCGGCCCCTGCCTCCCGAAGGCAGTGCTCTACCGGGCTGAGCTACTCCCCGACCGGGCCGGAATCAGTAATGATCCGGCAAGGCAGGCGGCGGTCTATATAAGTGCACCCCCCGGGTTGCAAGCAAAGAGATGCAGCTTTTCCAACCGTGGCGCCTCCCTATATCAGTCCTGCCGTGCGAAAGCTGAAACAGGCATGGGGCGCCAGAATGAGATGGTCCACCAGTTCCAGTCCAAGCGGAGCTGCAATCCGGCACATCAATCGTGTCGCGATGATGTCTGCCTGACTGGGTTGCGGATTACCCGATGGGTGGTTGTGTAGCAGAAGAAAACGATCATGACCGCGGATCAACGCCTCATGCACAATCGTACGTATCGACAAGGATACAGCATCGCTTTTTTTGTCAGTGTGCGAGATTATATGGGCGAGCCTGCCCGCTTGATCGAGATAGGCGACCGTCAAAATTTCCCCGGCCTGACTATCGGGAAAATCGACCATAATCGCGGGAATGGGATGGGGTGACCACGCTGTTTCATTCTTGTGAAATTCAGAAAGGGACTGTGGCACATTCATATGGCGTATGTGAACGAATGACCGATAACGGAACAAGTTCCAGTCGCTCCATTTACGAAGATATTCTTGGGAATCAGTGCCATAATGGAGGAGATTCCGTAAATTCAGCAGTTTGCCCACGCGCCATGGACCACAAGCTCGCTATCAGTTAAATCCTCTTGTCCCTTCTCTCTTTGAGGACTCCGCAGTTGACCGGCACGCCCTATTTTGAGCAGCAATATCTCGACCTGATGCGCCATATATGGACACAGGGTGATGAACGAGTGGACCGTACCGGCGTTGGCACGCGCTCAATTTTCGGGGCTACTTTACGTTTTTCTCTGGCAGGGAATGCCGTCCCGCTGCTGACGACCAAGCGCGTCTTCTGGAAGGCGGCTGCGCGGGAAATGCTCTGGTTCCTGACCGGCGAAACCAATATTCGCCCTCTGGTGACGCAGGGCGTGCATATCTGGACGGATTGGCCGCTGGAAAAATACCGCAAGGCAACCGGCGAAGACATTGATCGGGACAGTTTCGAACAACGAATCATCGAGAATGAGGATTTCGCGCTGCGCTGGGGCGATCTGGGGCCGGTTTATGGCGCGCAATGGGTCAATTGGCCAAGTTATGAACAGACGAAGGCCGGGTACTACCGACGTCGTGAAAAGGGCCATAATCAGATCGCCGCGCTGATCGATGGCATCAGGAACAATCCGGGATCGAGGCGGCTGCTTTTTACCGGCTGGAATGTTGACGAGATCGATCAGATGGCGTTGCCACCGTGTCACATGACCTATCAGTTTCATGTGGCGAACGGCAAACTGTCCGGGTTGCTGTTTCAGCGCAGTTGCGACCTAGGGCTGGGCTTTGCTTTCAATATATTCTCAACGGCACTGCTGACCCGCATGTTGGCACAGCAATGCGACCTCGAACCCGGTGACATCATATGGAACGGCGGGGATGTGCACCTCTATCGCAACCACGGAGCGCTGGTTGAAGAACAGTTGTCGCGGACACCTTCGGGTATGCCGACTCTGCACCTTGGGAGGCGGCCACAATCGATCTTCGACTATCGCATCGATGATTTTGAAGTGCGCGATTATCAGCCCCAAGCTCACATCGCCGCGCCCGTGGCCGTTTGATAAGGGACCTCTTGTGTTTTCCATTCTTTGAAATATAATAACAACATGATGTAATATTATATTGCACTCGACTCGTGAGTCGAGATGGAGTGGATGGAACGAAAATGGCCCAGGATCGGGACAGGCGCAATTTGCCGCCGCTCAATCTCCATGTGCCGGAACCGCGATTTCGGCCGGGCGATACGGTTGATTTCAGCGATCTGGATATAGAGGCAGCGGGCACCACGCGACGTCCCGATGAAACGACCTGTCCGGCCGATATGCGCGATCTGGCTTATGGTCTTGTCCGTGTCCTTGACGATGAATATCGCGCAGTCGGCTCGTGGGATCCGAGACTGGACGGGGATACGTTGCTTCGAATTTTGCGTGCCATGGCGCTTACCCGCGCCTTTGACGAACGCATGTTCCGGGCGCAGCGGCAGGGCAAGACCAGCTTTTACATGAAATGCACAGGCGAGGAAGCGGTGGCGGTCGCGGCGGCTTTCGCGCTGCACCGCGACGACATGTGCTTTCCCAGCTATCGCCAGCAAGGCCTGCTCATTGCGCGCGATTGGCCGCTGGTCGACATGATGAACCAGATTTATTCGAACCGCGCCGACCGCCTTCAGGGCAAGCAAATGCCAATCATGTATTCCAGCAAGGAGGCCAGCTTTTTCTCCATTTCAGGCAACCTCGCCACGCAATGTCCGCAGGCGGTGGGCTGGGCGATGGCGAGCGCAGCCAAGGGGGATACGCGGATTGCCGCTTTCTGGTGCGGGGAAGGATCGACGGCGGAAGGGGATTTCCATTCGGCCTGCACTTTTGCCAGCGTTTACCGCGCGCCTGTCATATTGAATGTCGTGAATAATCAGTGGGCTATTTCTTCTTTTTCAGGCTTTGCGGGAGCAGAGGCAACAACGTTTGCGGCACGGGCCATTGGCTACGGCATTGCTGGATTGCGTGTTGACGGTAATGATCCGCTGGCCGTCTATGCGGCGACGAAATGGGCTGCGGATCGGGCGCGGGCCAATGCGGGGCCGACGCTGATCGAACATTTCACCTATCGTGTAGAAGGGCACAGCACCTCGGACGATCCGTCCCAATATCGCTCTGTCATGGAAAGCGAGGAATGGCCGCTCGGCGACCCGATCAAACGGTTGAAGCGCCATCTCATCGGCCTTGGCCTGTGGGATATGGAGCGGCAGGCGGCGATGGATCTGGAGGTGGCCGAATATGTAAAGAATTGTGCAAAAGAGGCGGAAAAGAACGGCATTCTTGGTCATGGCTTGCACCAACCGCTTGAAACCCTGTTCGAAGGCGTCTTTGAAGAGATGCCCTGGCATTTGCGCGAACAGCGCGACCAGATGTTTGCGGAGTGGGAGGCGTCGAAGAAATGAACGACGTTGCCACCCAGGCCCGCCAGATGAACATGGTGCAGGCGATCAACAGCGCCATGGACGTGATGATGGCGCGCGATCCTGATGTCGTCGTCCTGGGCGAGGATGTCGGCTATTTTGGCGGCGTTTTCCGTGCCACGGCAGGGCTTCAGCACAAATATGGCAAGACGCGCGTGTTTGACACGCCCATCACCGAATGCGGCATCATTGGGGTCGCCGTCGGCATGGGCGCTTATGGCTTGCGTCCGGTGCCGGAAATCCAGTTCGCCGACTATATCTATCCCGCGCTCGACCAATTGGTGTCGGAAGCGGCGCGGCTGCGCTATCGTTCGGCTGGCGAGTTCACTGCGCCGATTACAGTGCGCAGCCCCTTTGGCGGCGGTATTTTTGGCGGGCAGACGCACAGCCAGTCGCCCGAAGGCATTTTCACCCATGTCTCGGGTATCAAAACGGTTATTCCTTCAACACCTTATGACGCAAAGGGCCTGCTGATCGCGGCAATTGAGGACAATGACCCGGTCATTTTCTTTGAACCCAAGCGCATCTACAATGGTCCGTTCGATGGTCATTATGACCGGCCGGCAAAGAATTGGGCGGGCAACGCCGATGCGCAGGTCCCTGAAGGCTATTACCGCATCGACCTTGGCAAGGCGCGAACGGTGCGGGAAGGGGATGCGCTGACCATATTGTGCTATGGCACTATGGTGCATGTGGTTTCCAGCACGGTGGCGGACATGGGCGTGGACGCCGACATTATCGATCTGCGCACGCTGGTTCCCCTCGATATAGAGGCGGTGGAGGCATCGGTGAAGAAAACCGGCCGCTGCATGATTGTGCATGAAGCAACGCGAACCAGCGGCTTTGGCGCGGAACTGTCCGCATTGGTGCAGGAACGCTGCTTTTACGCGCTTGAAGCGCCGATCGAACGCGTGACCGGGTTCGATACGCCCTATCCGCACTCGCTGGAATGGGCCTATTTTCCAGGGCCAGTCCGCATCAGTGAGGCGATCAAGAAAATTCTGAAGGACTAGACGCTTATGGCACGTTTCATATTCAAACTGCCAGACATTGGTGAAGGCATAGCGGAAGCGGAAATCGTGAAGTGGCATGTTGCGGTTGGCGATGTTGTGGGCGAGGACCAACCCATCGCCGACATGATGACCGATAAGGCCACCGTCGAAATGGAATCGCCAGTGGCCGGTAAAGTGGCTGCGCTTGGCGGAGAAATCGGCGACCAGATTGCAATTGGGGCGGTGCTGGTTGAAATCGAAACAGAAGGGGAGGCTGATGCCGCCCCCGAAGCATCCAAGGTTCGCTCTCCCAACGCTTCAACGCGGTCCTCTGTAAAACTGAGTGAAAGCAATGAAATTCCGGCGGTTTCCGAATGTCCTTCGACCTTACCCAAAAATAGTGGGGCGACGTCAAAAATCCTTGCCTCTCCCGCCGTTCGCGCACGTGCAAAGGCGCTTGGAATCGATCTGGCCTTGGTCCAGTCGCAAGGCGGACGCGTCCGGCACGCCGATCTTGACGCCTATCTGCTTTATAGCAAAGCCGCAGGTTATTACGCGTCTGGCAAGAATGCTGCGGTCCGGCCAGACGAGACGATCAAGATTGTCGGCCTGCGCCGTCGGATTGCCGTGAATATGCAGGCTTCCAAGCGCCATATTCCGCATTTCACTTATGTTGAGGAAATCGACGTTACCGCGCTGGAGGACATGCGCGCAGACCTGAACGCCAACCGCGGCGACCGGCCGAAATTGACGATGCTCCCATTTCTTATCGTGGCGCTATGCAAGGCCATCCCTGATTTTCCCATGGTCAATGCGCGTTATGATGACGAGGCGGGCATCGTAACCCGTCATGGCGCGGTGCATATGGGGATGGCAGCGCAGACTGAGGCCGGTCTGATGGTGCCAGTGATCCTGGATGCACAAGATAAAAATATCTGGCAACTGGCTACCGAAATATCACGGCTTTCCAATGCGGTCCGCGATGGGAGTGCTACAAAAGCTGAACTGTCAGGCTCCACGATCACGCTGACCTCGCTCGGCGCGTTGGGGGGCATTGTTTCGACGCCGGTGATTAACCGGCCAGAAGTTGCAATTATTGGCGTCAATCGCATCGTCGAGCGTCCGATCATCGCTGATGGCGAGATTGTCGCGGCGAAACTGATGAACCTGTCGACCAGTTGCGATCATCGGGTGGTTGATGGCTGGGACGCCGCGTATTTCATACAAGCGGTCAAAAGGCTGTTGGAAACGCCGGTCCTGTTGTTCTCGAATTGATCCGGGAAAGACGACCCTATCGGCCAACCATGACGAACCGATCCCCGACTTCAAGATCCAGCAATGCCGCACTTTCGCTATCGAGCGTGGCAGTGTCATCCTCTTCTGCCATTACAAAGCCATAACAGCACCGGAAATCCTTGAGTTTTCCTGTCGCGATCAGCACTTTTTTGCCTTTTGCCGCATTTACCGCAGCAAGCGTCACATCCCTTGCCTGCGCTATGGTACGCAAGCTGTCGGTTGGAGCGGTCATGGTCGGGCCGCCATCGAAAATATCGATATAGCCTGCGTGCTGAAATCCTTCTGTCTCCAGCATTCGCATGGCGGCGCGGCCATTGGGGTGGGGCAGGCCAATGACGGCGCGGGCGCTTTCGGGAAGCATGGCGGTGTAGATCGGGTGCTTGGGCATCAGGTCGGCTATAAACTGGTTACCATGGATGGCGTTGAAATCATCGGCCTCCTGAAAGCTCATCCCGAAAAACCGGCCTGCGAGCCCATCCCAGAAAGGCGAACCGCCTGCTTCGTCAATGACGCCGCGCAGTTCCGCGAGAATACGGTCGCCAAAGCGGCCACGATGCTGACGGACGAAAAGATAGCGGCTGCGCGCGAGGAGCAGGCCAAGCCCCTCGGCGCGCTCGCGTGGATGGAGGAAGAGGCCGCCCACCTCGCTCGATCCTTCAAGATCGGTCGTAAGGCTGAGCATTTCGGCGCGGAAGGTGCGGCCAAGTTCGCGTCTGTTTTGCGACAGGACGCCCAGGCGATAGCTGTAGAAGGGCCAGGTCTGCCCGACCTGCGTGAACATCTGGCATGTACCGCGCACTTGTCCGGTTTCGGCATTTTCCAACACCATGACGATCAGTTCGTCTTCCAATATGTCCTCTTTGCGGGAGAGCGCCTGATCGGTGCGTTCAAGCTTTGCCTGCAATGAATCGCGATCGGCGGGCAGGTTGGTGAAACCGCCGCCGGTAAGCTTCGCCATTTCATACAGGGTCTGCAGGTCATTGGGCCGTGCTGGCCGCATCAGGAAGCTCAAATCCGTCCCCTTTCGGCAATCCGTAATAAGGTGAGTGCAGATAATCCCGCCCGTTCGGCAAGGCTGTCGATGATCAGATATTCCTCAGCA
>JAENVZ010000122.1 GCA_016650315.1 Alphaproteobacteria bacterium
CCCAATACCGCCAACTTATCCACACCGGCGTAGACTGTCTATGCCAAAATAAGCCGGCTCAGTTCCAGATGAAAAACCCGGCTCAGGTCTAGGTGGAAATCAACACCTACCATGTCATCCACCACACCAAGCGGCCAATCTGGCCGCAAATCGCAACGACACAAACTCCCAGTCAGATTTCAAACAAGGCCCGCTCGTCCAGCCGCTATGGTAACCATAGTATCCACATTTTCAACGCCTTCAAGAGGACCAACCTCGTGATTTTGCGTGAGAGCATTTGCTCCCCAAAACGCATCCCAAGCTTCTTGATGGCACGGCCCACACCGCCCCGGTAGATTCGATGGGAACCCATGCCTGTCGCGAAAGATCAGCCTAGGTAGCGTGGACAAAGCGTATTCAGATTTTGGTTGAGACGAGTTTTGCGAAGCCACGAAGCTGGTTGCGGTCTGATCGTATCGTGTTGCGACCCGCCTGCTGTTCTTGAATTTGATAGTGTCTGCCTAGCAAGTCTGCCGGGTTGGTCCAACGGTGCTTTCGTTCCTGTGTGCGTCGGAAACTTGTCACGATGTCCCTTATCGTGGCCGCTTTCACGCAGTCCCAGACCTCAAAATCCCTCACCGCCCCTACACCGGCAGACTTCCCAGACAGACACTAATGCTCCAGGACAATCCGCTGCAGCACAAACGCCAACTGCCGCTCGTCCAGTCCATCGGACGCCATGCAATGTGTGGCATCCATCTCTAGCACCATTACGCCAAGCATGGGTTCGGGCAGCTCAAGCGACAACGCGAACATCCCCGGAGTGATTGCGCGCACGCTACGCCGATCGCCGATCCGCAGCCGAACCTCCCCGATGGGCACGACATCATCATGAAACCAGCCGCGCACCACCACCCGCTGCACCGGCCGATGCGGCTGGATGGCCAGCCGCAGACCAGGACCAACCCAGCCATCGTGAAACAGCCCCTCAACCTTCCCCAACACGACGCCGTCACCGGTGATCACCACCTCCGCCGGTGCCTCGGTCTCAATGCCTGGTCCGTCGGTGCTGTCAGCTTGCCAGGGATCCGTCATTAACGCGACATGTTCGAACGCCGATATGGCGGCAGGCGCCGGGGCTTCCTCAACCGACATGAAGCCGATGCGAAACACCACAACCCCGAGCACACGGTCATCGGTACCGCCATGGTCGGCCGGCCGGACGGTGGGGCCGGCGTCGAGCACCAGGCGCACCAACCCGTCGCCATCCACGATCACGCTTTGCGGAATAATGAAGCGTGCCTCAAAAGAAAGATCGGCAACATGGGTTTGCTCGACGGTCAGGGGCACCATATTCACGGTGGCGGTAAAAATTGCCTCGGCGACCGCGCTCGGGCGATCGAACTCCAGCAAGACTTCATAGGCGTGCGGCTCCAAGGGCAGGTCGAGGGTGAAATGCCGCCCCGGGCCGGTCCAGCGGTAATAGCCACCGCCTTCGGCTTCCGCCTCATACCAGCCCGAGCCGGGGATCGGGGCTTGCAGCGAAATTTCAAAATTATCCTGCGGCACGTAATAGCGGCCATTGTCATGCAAACGCTTTATGGCGGCCAGCACGCGGCGTTGTTCGACCAAGTCCTTGGCGAAATCATACAGCCTTTGATCCAACGCCGTGGCGCGGCGGATGTGCACGAAATCAGCCTTGGTAATGCGGTCGGCCGGGCCGACATCGTTGCGCCCTTCGTTAAGATGCGGGAACGAGACCACCGGATGAAAATCCATCTCGTCGCTCAGTTGCGCCAATAACGGGCGCAAATCCTCGGTGAAACCGATGAAATCGACCGGCTCCAAGGCCTGCCGGGCACGCAGGAATAGTGCCTCGTCGGTACACGGATCCTCAACATCAGCCGCATCGGCGTCGGGATTGTCACGCAGGAAATCATCGACGATGTCGGTATCAATGGTCGCGGCCAGCCAGCCGGTCTGGATATTGTACTGGTTGGCCATAATCTCGGGGCTACGGACGATCGCGCTTAAGGTTTTGCCATGGGCGAGGACGTGGTCGGGATGGAAATCCGGATCGCGCCGGAGATGGCGGAGCGCCGATAGCAGCCGCGGCACCGGGTCGCGCAACACCACGAGACTGCGCGTGCCAGAAGGCACCTTGCCGATGAAATTAGCGCGATAATGCCCTGAATACAGGCGGAAATCTCGCAATGGGCGAGAGAACCTCATCGCCTCCGCCCAGTTGGTCGGGGGAAACCACTCCTCCGGCGGATACTGGTTCATCAGGTATGTCCGCATGCTCATTCCCGCCGTTTTGGGCACATGGAGGAATAGCAGGCGGTCACGCGTGGCGAACTCCATGGGCGCAGCGATATCCGACGATGCAGATTCCTGCGGCGCAATTTTCGAGGTCGTCAGGGCGGTTTCCATCAAGGCTCAGGTTATGTTCTTCATGGCCCGTTTTAGCGGCACGCTTCTGCATTGTCATTTTTCAAAGTGTGACTCTGGACCGCGTCGGCATCATTCCAAAGCATTGAGCGCCGAGTCGGATTGACTCCGCGCCCCTAATATAGGCTCTTCAGGAGATCGTGTGGGTAAATTGACGGCGAAATTCGGCTGAAAGCCGCATGGATATTGAGTTTGCAGCATTTTCAAAGTTGTTCCAATTTGGCATCATGTCTGAATGGCCAATTCAACGAAGCGAAAGCGGCGCCTGGTGGATGCGTATGCGTTCCCCGGTTGGGGACCGCAACCTACGGTGCGCGGTGTCTTCGGTGACCCGAAGGCCCGCGTCATCACTCTTGTCCGACGCTCAAAAAAACGCTCTGCGGCTACTGCGGCAGGGTGCAGTTGGGCTGGTACGACCGCAAGACGCGAAAGGTACGCGATCTGTCCTGTGGCGACACCCGGGTCTTTCTGGAGATCGAGGTTCGGCGCGTCAAGTGTCGAAGTTGCGGCAAGGTGAAGCGCGAGCGGCTGGAGTTCCTGTCCGACAATCCGTTCTATACCAAACGCTTTGCCTACTACGTGGGCCGGCGCTGTCGCACGGCGACGATCAAAGACGTGGCGGCGGAACTGCACCTGGATTGGGATTCGGTCAAGACGCTGGAGATGCAGTACATGCGGGCACAGTTGGCCAAGGCGGGCACGCCCGGGCCGAAGGCGATTGGCATCGACGAGATCTCGCTTCGCAAGGGTCACACTTATCGCATCGTGGTCAGCGATTTGATGCGGGGACGCCC
>JAENVZ010000123.1 GCA_016650315.1 Alphaproteobacteria bacterium
ACCTGCCCATATCCGGGTGCAGGACACCTCACCCACCATATTATCGGGCCTGCAGCTCGTCATGGGCATGGCGCGCGGCCACGTCGTATTTCACCAGCCGCGCGTCACCATCGAGCATACGGTCGCTGAAGATGTCGAGGTGGAGCGTCAACGCGTTTATTCCGCTTTTTCCAAAATGCGTGAACAGATCGAGCGGATGACGGGCCAGTCCGAATTCGGCGTCGACGGCGAACATCAGGAGGTGCTCGAAACCTACAAGATGTTCGCCTATGACGAAGGGTGGAGCCGTCGCATCAACGAAGCGATCGACAGCGGCCTGACTGCCGAGGCCGCCATCGAACGTGTCCAGCAACGCACCCGGATGCGCATGCGCCAGATCGATGACCCATTGCTTGCCGACCGGATGCATGACCTGGAGGATCTGGCGAACCGCCTGATCCGCACGGTGTCGGGCCAGATGGGCACCGCGGCGCAATTGGGTTTGCGCCAGGACACCATTTTGATCGCCCGCAATCTGGGACCAGCCGAATTGCTGGAATATGACCGCCGCCGGTTAAAGGGTGTGATTTTGGAGGAAGGGTCGCTGACCGCCCATGTCACCATCGTCGCGCGTGCGATGGGTGTGCCGGTGCTTGGCCGTGTCCGCGACATCCGGCATCTGGTCAACGAGGGCGACCTGCTGCTGATCGACGTTAATGAAAACCGGCTGTTCATCCGGCCAACTCCGGGAATGGACGAAGCATTCGAAACCAAGCTCGCCTTTACCCAAAAACGCCGTGCCGCCTTTACCGCGATGCGCGACTTGCCATCGGAAACGCTGGATGGCGAACGGATCGAGCTGATGGTGAACGCCGGGCTTCGTGACGATGTTGCAGCGCTCGATGTAACCGGCGCGGATGGCATTGGTCTTTTCCGTACCGAATTCCAATTTCTTGTTTCTGCGACCCTGCCCCAGCGCGAACGTCAACAGAGGCTATACAAGGATGTGCTGGACGCGGCGGGGGAACGCCCCGTCATCTTTCGAACCGTCGATATCGGCGGTGACAAAGCGCTGCCCTATATGCGTCAGGACGATGAAAGTCAGGAAGATAATCCCGCAATGGGCTGGCGCGCGCTGCGCCTTGCGCTGGACCGCAATGGCCTGATGAAGGCGCAGGCGCGTGCGCTGCTGGAAGCGGCGGCGGGTCGAACGCTGCACGTCATGTTTCCGCTGATTTCCGAACCCTGGGAATTCGACGCCGCCAAGGCATTGTTCGAAGCGCAACGCGAATGGCTGACGAAACAGAAAAAAAAGGTTCCATCGTGCATCCGTTACGGTGCCATGCTGGAAGTCCCCGCGCTGGCCGAAGTGCTTGACATCCTGTTGCCCAGGCTCGACTTCCTGTCGGTAGGGACGAATGACCTGACGCAATTCCTGTTCGCCGCCGACCGCGCGCACCCCAAGCTGGCGGAGCGTTACGATTGGCTCAGCATAGCCATTTTGCGTTTTCTCAACCGCATCGTGATCGCTTGCCGCGAATATGATGTGCCCGTCGGGGTCTGTGGCGAAATGGGTGGTCGCACGCTGGAAGCCATGGCGCTGCTCGGCCTGGGTTTCAAGCGGTTGTCGATCACACCTGTATCGGTTGGCCCGGTCAAGGCCATGATCCGTTCGTTGGAAGTAAAACCATTGCAGATTGAACTCGCGGCTTTGCTGAAAAGTGGCCGAAGCGATATTCGAGACGCATTGGCGCGATGGGCAACTGACCGGAAAATCGAACTTAATTAAGTGCATTAATGTGAAATAAATGCCGTCGACCAAGTTGACATCCATCGTCCGGCAATGTGAGAAAGCGCCGGGGCGTCACGCATCGCCGGTCCAGGAGTTGGTAATGGCTGCGGAAGAAGAAATTTCTCAGGAAGAACTCAACATCCACGGACCCGGTGACAAGCTGCGCATGGCCCGTCAGGCCATGAAACTGGAGCTGGAGGATGTTGCCGCACGCACCCGCGTGCCCATGCGCCTTTTGAAAGCGCTGGAAACAGGCGACTATGCCGCACTTCCCGGCAGCACCTATTGCATTGGTTTCTCTCGTGCTTATGCCCGGGCCATCGGGCTGGACGAAGTGCAGATCGCGCGGGAAGTACGCGCCGAACTGGAAGCTCAAAACGCCATGACGGGGTCGCGCTATGAAGCGTTTGAACCCGCCGATCCGGCGCGCGTCCCGCCCCGTTACCTCGCCTGGATAGCTATCGTGCTGGCCCTGATGCTGGCGGTCGGTTATGGCATCTGGCGCACCCAGTATTTCACTGCGCCCACCGATGAGGAAATCGCGCAAACCGCGGCGGTCGAAGCGCCCAAGCCCGCACCAGCACGTCCTGGCGCAGTGTCCGTTCCAATGCCGCCCGCCCCGCCATCAGGCGATGTCGTTCTGACAGCAATCGATACGATCTGGCTGCGCATTTATGAAGAAGGCGGCAAGCGATTGTTCGAAAAGGAAATGGCGGCAGGCGAAAGCTATACTGTGCCCGCCGATGCCAAAGACCCGCGGATTCTGACTGGACGACCGCAGGCGCTTCGCGTCACTGTCGGCGGCAAGGAAGTGCCGCCGCTGGGGGCCCCGGACAAGACTATCGCAGACGTTGGCATCAGCGCCTCGGCGCTTAACGCCCGTCCTCCCGCTCCACCGTCGTCTGGTCCCAATCTACCCTGAACAGTTTGATTATCATGAAGCCAGAAACGATGCAGAATTCATCGCAGGTCAATCTTTACCCTGCAAGGAAATCCATTATGGTCGACCGGAGAATAGTGTGTCGGGCCAATTAATCATTTCAGAGGATATGCGATGCGCAAGTTAATCTTGATCGTCATGGGAGCGATTGCTGTTTCGACCAGCCCTGTGGTCGCGCAATCTTCCGATGTCGAAATGCGCGTAGGGCGTCTGGAAAAGGAAATGAAGGCGGTCCAACGCAAGGTTTTCCCAAGCGGTTCCAGCCAATATTTCGAGCCGGAAATCGCCCCGGCGCCAGCAACGCCGACTCTTGCACCCGGCACACCCGCGTCATCGCCGATTGCCGACCTCACCTCTCGCGTAGACGCGCTAGAGGCCCAACTGGCGAATCTCACCGGGCAGGGGGAACAGAATGCCTTCAAACTTCGTCAGCTTGAGGACATGTTCAACAAATACAAGGCGGAGACGGATGCGCCCCTCTCCCCCGCCGCCCCGCCAACCGTGAGTGCTGCACCGGCTCCAGCCAAGCCTGCCGTCGCAACTGCGGCCGATGCAGCCCGCAAGGCGGCTGTCGCGGCCATTGAACGGCAGGACACCGGCGACGCGCCCGAGGATGCCTATTTATATGGCTATCGCCTCTGGGCGGCCAAATTCTATCCTGAGGCGGAGGCGCAACTGAAAAGCGTCGTGGACAAATACCCCACGCATCGCCGCACCAGCTTTGCCCAGAATTTGCTCGGTCGCGCCTATCTGGACGAAGGCAAACCGGCCCTCGCGTCGGTAGCGTTTTATGAAAATTACCAGAAAAGGCCCAAGGGCGAGCGCGCTCCCGACAGCCTTGCCTATCTGGGCCAGGCGCTTGTTCAGCTCAAAAAACCCAAGGATGCGTGCAAGGTCTATGACGAATTCGACGATGTCTATGGCGCGACCGCAACGGGCGGGCTGAAGGACGTGGTCGCCAAAGGGCGCATCAGTGCCAAATGCACCGGATGACCCTTTCTCCTCGCGTTTCAGGCTGAATCTGGAAAGGTTGCTTGGTCGTCCGGCGGGACCGGGTGACCGTTTCGGCATTGCGGTTTCGGGCGGCCCCGACAGCATGGCCCTGCTCATACTTGCGTATACTGCCCTGCCCGGACAGGTGGAAGCAGCAACCGTAAACCACGGTTTTCGTGTGCACGCGGCGGACGAGGCCGCAATGGTCGCTCGATGGTGCCTTGAACAGGGCATTCCCCACGCCACACTGGCCCCGCCTGCCCCCATTACCGGCAATCTGCAATCTGCCGCGCGCAAGGCGCGCTATCGTCTGTTATGGCAATGGTGCGAACAGCGGGGCCTTGATTGGCTGATGACCGCGCATCATGCCGACGACCAGTTGGAAACGCTGTTGATGCGCCTCAACCGGGGATCAGGTGTTGCGGGCCTTGCGGGCGTGCGGGAACGATCGGACCGGCTGTTGCGGCCGCTGCTCGGCTGGCGGCGCGCGGAACTGGCACAGATCATCGAACAGACAGGCTGCCCCTGTGTGCAAGACCCAAGCAACGCCGATGTCCGTTTTGACCGCGTAGCCATGCGCATGCATCTCCAGCAAACGGACTGGCTTGATTCTGTATCGGTCAGCCGCAGCGCAGCGGCGCTGGCGGAGGCTGAAATCGCCCTCAATTGGGTGATCGCTGGCCTTTGCTCGCAATATATTGATCAAAGTGACGAAGAAATCCGGCTTGCCCGGACCGATTTTCCCCGCGAAATTCAACGACGTCTGCTGTTGCACATGCTGGCCCGCCTTGATCCTGACCTGTCGCCGCGTGGCGATGCACTTGATCAAGCGCTGGTTCAGCTCGCTCTTGGTAAGAAATATACAATCGGTTCGCTGTTATTGCAGGGCGGTGATATATGGACGGTGAAACCGGCCCCGCCCCGGCGGCGGCAAGGTTGAGAACGGCTGGGCTGAGAATGGTCCGCCTGCCCGACGGATATTGTCATTTGGCGGTGACCCCCTATCTTGGGAGTCACCATATAGAGAGTGAAGATGAACGACGATAAAGAGCCGCAGAGCAATCCCTGGATGAAAAGCGCCATGATCTGGGCGGGCGTGATCGTGGCGTTGCTGCTGTTCGTCTCCATATTTGATTCCCGATCGGTGTCGCCGGCAGGCGATTCCATCGCCTATTCGGAATTCCGGCAGAAAGTGCAGCAAGGCGAGGTCAAGGAAATATCGATCGCGCCCGATCGTATCAGTGGCACGCTCACCGACAACAAGACATTCAACACCATCCCCGTCAGCGATCCCGGCCTTGCCAGTCTGCTTGACGACTATAACGTCAAATATAGCGGCAAGGCGGAGGAACAGCCCAGCTTCTGGATGATCCTGCTCTATCAGTCGCTGCCGTTTCTTCTGATCCTGGGCATCGCCTTTTTTGTGCTGCGACAGATGCAGAAGGGTGCGGGATCAGGCGCCATGGGCTTTGGCAAGTCCAAGGCGAAACTGCTGACCGAAAAGCAGGGCAAGGTCACGTTCAACGATGTCGCTGGCATTGACGAAGCCCGCGAAGAACTTCAGGAAATCGTTGAATTCCTGAGGGACCCGACGAAATTTGCGCGCCTTGGCGGCCAGATCCCCAAGGGTGCCCTGCTCGTAGGTAGCCCCGGCACCGGCAAAACGCTGCTTGCCCGCGCGATCGCGGGTGAAGCAGGCGTACCATTCTTTACCATTTCGGGGTCGGATTTCGTTGAAATGTTCGTCGGCGTCGGTGCCAGCCGTGTACGCGACATGTTCGAACAGGCGAAAAAAAATGCGCCGTGTATCGTCTTCATCGACGAAATCGACGCCGTCGGCCGCCATCGCGGTGCGGGCCTTGGCAATGGCAATGACGAACGCGAACAGACGTTGAACCAGCTTCTGGTCGAAATGGATGGGTTCGAAG
>JAENVZ010000124.1 GCA_016650315.1 Alphaproteobacteria bacterium
ATCGTCTTTTCAGGCGTCGGCAAGACCGCCGATGAAATGCGGCTGGCGCTGGACCTTGGCATTTTCCAGTTCAACCTGGAGAGCGAGCAGGAAGCCGAAATGCTTTCCGAAGTCGCGCTGTCCATGAACAAGGTTGCGCCCGTCGCCTATCGCATCAACCCGGATGTCGATGCCGGAACGCACGAAAAAATCTCCACCGGCAAGTCTGAAAACAAGTTCGGCATTCCTTATGACCGCGCAATCGCCAGCTATGACCGCGCGGCGCAATTGGCGGGCCTCGATGTACGCGGCGTCGCCATCCATATCGGCAGCCAGCTTACCGACCTTGCGCCGCTTGCCCTCGCCTTTGAAAAGTTGGGCGTACTGATCGAGGATCTGCGTGATGAGGGGCATGACATCCGCACGGCGGATCTGGGTGGCGGTTTGGGCGTCCCCTATGATCCCTCCCTGCCCGTGCCGCCGCTCCCGGCCGCCTATGGCGACATGGTCAAGCGCATTGTGCAGGACTGGAATGTCCGCATGGTCTTTGAGCCGGGACGGGTGATCGTCGGCAATGCAGGCACGCTACTGACTGAAGTTATCCGCGTAAAGCAGGGCGCGACGCAACCCTTCGTCATTGTCGATGCGGCGATGAACGACCTGCTGCGCCCCAGCCTGTACGATGCCTGGCACGACATTCGCGCCATCAAGCCACGCGGAAAGCAGATATCCGCCACGGTTGTCGGTCCTGTCTGCGAAAGCGGCGATACCTTTGCCAAGAACCGCGACATGGATGTGGTGCAGGCTGGCGACCTGCTCGCCTTCATGACGGCGGGGGCTTATGGTGCGACCATGGCGAACACCTATAACAGCCGCGCACTGACCCCCGAAGTGCTGGTCTCCGGCGACAAATGGGCCGTGGTACGCCAACGCCCGCCGATTGAAACTTTGATCGAAGGCGACATCATCCCGGACTGGGCGCGGTAGAATGCACAGCCTGCCGATCTTCCTTCGCCTTCAGGATCGTCCAGTGATCCTGCTGGGCAAAGGCGAAGCGGCAGAGGCGAAGGCGCGGCTGCTTCGCCGTGCAGGTGCACGGATTGTCAGCGAAACCCACGAAGCCGCGCTGGCCATTGTCGCCATTGAGGATGAAGAAGCCGCGCTAGCCGCTATCGCACGACTGAAGGGGCGCGGCATATTGATCAACGCCGTGGACAGGCCGGATCATTGCGACTTCACCCTGCCCGCTGTCATCGACCGCGATCCGGTCATCATCGCCATTGGTACAGGCGGGGCGTCGGCAGGTCTTGCCAAGACCATCCGTCAGCGGCTTGAACAATTCCTTCCCCCCGGCCTTGGCGGTCTGGCGACAGCGCTCAAGGATGCACGCGCCGCAATGAAGGCGCGCTGGCCCGATGCGGTGAACCGGCGGCGGGCCATTGACGCGGTGCTGACTGAGGGCGGACCACTTGACCCCCTCGTGCCGCATGATGCCGATGCCGTTGAAAAATGGCTGTCGGGAGATCAGGCGGCAAACCCTGACGGCCTGATCGAAATCCTGCTCACATCGTCCGACCCCGACGACCTGACACTGCGCGCCGCCAGATTGCTTGGCCAGGCCGACACCCTCTATCACTGGCCCGACATCCCCGAAGCCATATTGAACCGGGCCAGGGCAGATGCGGTTCGCTTTTCCGTCACCGATGCGCCCACAAAATCCCGCCCCGGCCTGTCACTCTATGTACGATGGGATAGATGATCCGCGGCTTCATCATAAGGAACGGGCAACCGCAAAGTATCAGCGAGGCGCAGGTCGAACATCTGACAAGCGGCCATGGCTTCCTCTGGCTGCATCTCGACGGACGCGATGAAAGCAGCCGACCAATGATCGAGGGCGACACGGCCATTCCGCCGACCGCGCGTTCCGCGCTGTTCGCCCATGAAACCCGTCCGCGCTGCAGCGTGATGAACGGCGGCGCGCTCATCAACCTGCGCGGCCTTGGCTCCACGCCGGATGACGATCCCGACCCGTTGGTGTCCATCCGCATCTGGGCGGAAAAGGGCCGGGTCATCACAGTCAGTTTCCACAGCATTGCCGCTTACGAACCCGTGGCCGCCCGGTTCCTTGACGGTCAGATACTCGACCCCGGCGACCTGATCGCCGCCATCGCCGATGAAATCACGGACTCGCTCGACCCTGACGTTGCCACCTTGGGCGACCGACTGGACGATATAGAGAGTGAGCTGGACGGAAATCCGCCCACAAGTTTAAGGCGTCAGGTCTCGGAAATTCGATCCCAAGCCATCAGTTACCGCCGTTTCATCGCGCCCCAGCGTCAGGCGCTCGATCGCATTTCCCAGACAGATTTACCCTGGCTGGAAGCTGCCGACCACATTCACCTGCGTGAAGCCGCCGACCGATGCGCCCGCATGGCCGAAGAACTGGAGGCGGTGCGCGAACGCGCGGCATTGGCGCATGAAGAACTCACCGATCTTCGCGCTGAACAGCTTGATCGCCGTTCTTTGCTCATATCCATTGTCGCGCTTATTTTTCTGCCCGTCACGTTCGTCACCGGCCTGCTCGGCATGAATGTCAAGGGGATTCCCTATGCCCATGAACCCTGGGCCTTTTGGGGCGTAGCGGCTTTTTGCGCCCTGATTGCGGGCACCGTCGGCTTATGGTTTGCCAGTACGCGCTGGGTGAACAGGTAGGCCCTGTATCAGTGCTGTATCCCGGCGGTTACACGCTGCAATTCGTCGTGCAGTGACTGGATGGATGCAACCAGCCGTGCCCGGTCGACGTGCAATTCCTCCAGCTCCGCCCTGGTTTCACCCAATTCGACAGCGCGCCGCGCAATTCGGGCATCAAGCTGATCATTGTGCCGGACGAGCAGATTCATCTGTTCGGCCCGCGAAACCAGATGATGAATCCGGGCGTCGAGTACGTCAAAATCAAAGGGTTTAACGATATGCTCGTCCGCCCCTTCGGCAAGGGCCTCAACCACAGCATGACTATCGGAACGACCAGAAATCATCATGATCACGGCATTGCCCAAGAGGCCTGAAGCCCGCATTTTCTTCATAGTGTCGATACCCGACAGCATCGCCATCATCATATCGATGATGATCAGGTCGAACCGCTGCGCCTGCATCAAACTTAAAGCCACAATGCCATTTTCGGCCAGAACCACGTCATGCCCCCGGTGCGACAAACGCCGCGCCATAACACTCAGCGCTATCGGGTCCTCATCGACGACCAGCAACCGGGTTCGCCGATGTCCGGCAATTGGTCCCTTTTCGTCGTCCGAAATGTCCTGCGCCTTCTCTCGCTTGAATATCTGCATGAGGTCCACCTGTTAAAGCTGCTGAAATGCTATGCCCAAGCCACTTACAAATGGTTAATACCGTGGCCATGCCACAATGATGCAACTAAGCTGACCGGGCAGGGAGAAACCTATGAACGATCGTATGAGCATCGTTATCGAAGACGGCGTAGCCGACGTCCGGCTCAACCGCCCAGACAAGATGAACGCGCTCGATCCCGCCATGCTCGATGGCATGGCTGCAGCAGGTGAGACGCTACGGTCCACACAGGGTTTGCGCGCCATTGTCTTGTCTGGCGAGGGTCGCGCCTTTTGCGCCGGACTCGACCTTGCCAGTTTTTCCGCCATTGCTGAAACCGCAGGCGACCTGATGCATCGCAGCCATGGCCTTTCAAACAGGTTCCAACATGCAGCGATGCTGTGGCGCGAACTGCCTGTTCCGGTCATTGCGGCAGTTCACGGCATCTGTTTTGGCGGCGGCCTGCAAATCGCGCTGGGCGCGGACATACGCATTGCCGCGCCGGATACGAAGCTTTCGGTCATGGAAATCAAATGGGGCATCGTCCCCGATATGGGTGGCTTCGTCCTCACCCGCGGCCTGGTGCGGGACGATGTCCTGCGCGACCTTGTCTACAGTGGTCGTCAGGTCGAAGGCGCCGAAGCGCAGGCGCTTGGCCTGATCACCCGCCTGTCCGATACACCGCATGCCGTGGCGATGGCCATGGCGCGGGACATAGCGATGAAAAATCCCGACGCCATCCGTGCGGCCAAACGGCTTTTCGATCTGTCACACGATCAGGACGCGGCCAACATCCTTCTTGCCGAAAGCCGTGAACAAACCGCCTTGTTCAGCCGCCCCAACCAGAAAGAAGCCGTCATGGCGCATATGGAAAAGCGTGCGCCAGTTTTCTTCGATTATGACTAAGCCATCTGCCTTGGCTGTGCAAGATGCGCCTGCATCATGTCGCGCACTTCAGGATCAATGATCCTGCGTCCCTCCGAACCGCGCGTCACAACGACGGTATCACAGACAGCAACACATTCATCATGCTGAAAAGCAGCGGACAGGATATGCCAGCTGGTATTGCCGATATGGCCGATGCCGCTGGCTATCACGATCGGATCGGGTAAATGCGCCTCGTTTACAAAGGCCAGATTGACTGTCGCCACCATCCAGCGGACGCCCTTGTCCCTGGGGTGCCGCCCAAGTGAATTGTGAAAGCGAATCCGTCCGGTTTCAAACAGGGCGGCCATGGCAACATTGTTGACATGACCCATGACGTCCAGATCCTGATACCGGGTATCAAGGCTGACCTGAAAAGGATAATTGTCGATATCGCGCCGCCAGCTATCAGGTTTCGCCATGGTCCACCTTTCCTTTCCGTCCATGAACGGCATAGCCAGCGGAGGGCGTTTTGCAAATGACCCCGTATAATATTCCCGATATGAGGCGGTTATGACACAGCACCCACAGCTATTGCTCGACGCACGGGCCGAACTTGGCGAAGGACCGCGCTGGCATGGCATAGAAAAGCGCCTGTACTGGGTAGACATCGGCCGTAACGCGCTCCATCGCCTTGACCCCGTAACGGGCCGGGACGAATGCCGGACGTTCCAGGCACCGGTAGGATGTTTCGCTTTCATGGAAAATGGCGGACTGATGCTGGCGATGAAGGATGGTTTTGCGCGCCTCACCCATTTCGATGCGCAACCCGAACCCTTTGGCGAACAGATTTTTGCAGGCAGGTCCGACCTGCGCTTTAATGATGGACGCACCGACGGCAAGGGCCGCTTTTGGGCTGGCAGCGTCAACACGGCAAAATCGGCCCATGACGCGGCCCTCTATCGCCTCGATCCCGACGGAACGATCACCCAGGTGAAGGGCGATATGCTGACGTGCAACGGCGCGGCATTTTCGCCTGACGGCAGGCGTTTCTATCATACCGACACGCCCAGCCATGCCGTGCGCGTCTATGATTATGACGAAAAGGCGGGCGCTATCTCCCATTGCCGCATATTGCACCAGTTTCCTATGGGCGAAGGCCGTCCTGACGGCGCCTGCGTGGATGTGGAGGGATGCTACTGGACCGCATTGTTCGATGGCGGTCGCATTGTCCGTCTTTCACCAAAGGGCGAGATATTGACGCAGGTCGCGTTGCCGGCACAACGCCCTACAATGATTGCTCTGGGCGGACCGGATTTGCGAACCGCCTATGTAACAACCGCTCGCGCGGGGCTCTCCCCCGAAATGCTGGACCGGGAACCGCTTTCAGGCGGTATTTTCTGCTTTGATGTCGATGTGCCGGGCCTGCCGGAAACACCCTTCGGCACCGGCTGAGTCTGTCGGGGGCGTTTAAACCGCCCGCTTTGTCTTGGCAAAGGCCAGAAGGGCAGAAAATTGGCGGCTGGTCCCAGGCACACTGAAACTGTTCAATATAGTATCTGCGTTCATCGGGCGGCCAAACAGATAGCCTTGCCCTCGTTCGCATCCCAGCCGAAGCAATGTAACCCGCTGTGATTCGCGCTCTATCTGTTCGGCAGTGCATTTCACACCCATGGCGCCGCACAATTGCACAACGCCTGCGACCAGTAATTGCGACGGCGAGGACACATCCACATCGCGCAACAATTGGCCATCAATTTTCACATGATCGAAGGCGATTTCCTTGAGATAGCCGACAGAGGCGAAACCAGCGCCAAAATTATCCAGCACGATCCGCACCCCGATTTCGCGTAACAACTGGACAGTCAATCGCGTAGTGTCAAAATCCTGCAGGAATGCCGCTTCGGCGATCTCGATTTCCATTCTGGCGGGATCGAACCGGTAAAAATCGAACAGTCGTGCCAATAGCAACGGCGTCGATGGATTGTGCAGTTGAACCGGACTGAGGTTCATCGACAGACCGATATGCGGCGGCCAGGATGCGGCGGCCAACAACGCCTTGTCAAAGATGCGTTCCGACATACGCGATATTTTGCCGGTGCGTTCGGCGGCGCTGATGAATTCCATCGGATTGACATCGCCCAGATCCGGGTCGGTCCAGCGGGCCAGCGCCTCAAACCGCAGGACAGTACCACTCGCAAGGTCGACGATCGGCTGATACACGACATCAACTTCCGAAATTCCATCCATTATGCCCATGGCCTGTTCAAGCTGCATTGCCCGCTGCGTCTGCATCTTGATGTTGGAATCATAGTGGACGATGTGGCTGCCACCTCTTTTCTTGCCGCGATACAGGGCAAGGTCAGCGTTCGAAATCAGGGCAATATCATCCCGCGCGTCATCAGGGAAAAGCGCAAAACCGATACAGGCCGACAGGCTGACGGTCACGCCCTCAATATT
This sequence comes from Alphaproteobacteria bacterium, assembly GCA_016650315.1. GTDB lineage: Bacteria > Pseudomonadota > Alphaproteobacteria > Sphingomonadales > Sphingomonadaceae > Rhizorhapis. Next base: position 6,646 of record JAENVZ010000124.1, read on the forward strand.
GAAGGACTGCTCGAAAATCTCCATGATGTTTTTGGCAAGGTCGATGGCGTCTGACGGATTGGCAATGTTTGCCGCGACCACCGCAAATTCATCTCCTCCCAAGCGCGCGGCAAAGCATTCTTGACCGTTCGACCGATTGAGTCTTTGCGCGATCTGCACGAGCAACTGATCCCCCAGACGATGACCATAATTATCGTTGATCGGCTTAAAGCCATTGAGGTCGATCATCAGCAAAGCGAAACGTTCGTTATTGTCCGCCTCGGCAATTTTTTTCTGCAAATGCTCCATAAAGGCGCGGCGATTGGGTAGCCCGGTCAGGGAGTCGCTTTGCGCCATCTGCTTTTCGCGCGCCTGGGCTACGATGTTGGCAACAAATTCCCGATACTGAACCACCACCATGCGCAGCACGATCAGGCAGGTCAGTATGATGTCAATGCCAATGGCCATGCGCAGCTTGTCCCCGCTGATCAACAGCGGCGCGGCGACCGGCAGAACGCCGACCAGAATCGTAGGGAAAGCCGCCAATGGCAGGGCGGCCAGACAATAACCCCCGGCGACCGCGCCAAGGCTAATGAACAACAGCACCAAACCTTGATGATCGGCGTCGGCCGAAAGCAGAATGGAAAGACCATAGCCGCCCATAAGCAGGCTCAACACCCATGCCGTTGTCACGGTAGAACGAATGCGTTTCCTGATAGTCCTGGGATCCGCGTTATCATCTCGCCGGTTAAACCAAATGGTCATGCGAACGATAATGATCGCTGTCAGGGCAGCCGGCAAATAAAGGGACATCAGGGATGGCAACCCCGGATCGCGGCCTATCATCCAGGCCGCAAGCTGGATCAGAACGATGGCATACATCGTTGGCGTCTTGGCCTTGAGCACGTCATATTGCCGACGGTGCAGTTCACCCTGCAAAGCCTTTTCCGGCAAGGGTCGCATCAAGCCTACAATCCTGGTCCACACCCTCCGCATGAGAAAAATGTAGGGATGAAAAGTTAAGGAATTGATTTCAGCCTGATAAAACAAATAGATCGCAGGATATGCGGATCAATTTTTCTTGGTTAATTCGCGGAGTTTTGCAAAGGGACCAACGTCTTCCTCTTTCAGCACGCCGACTTCACGAAGCACCCGATCCGCATCATGCGCTCTGGGGTAAGGTTTCATGGTCAGCGACAGCGTCTCGGCGACGGCTTCGCCCATGTCGATTTGATCGCCGGAAAAGTAAATGACATCGCAATCTTCAGCGTTGAGTTCGATTTCAGCGTCAGGATCAAGTGCCGCGCTTGCCCGTTCGAAACGGATCGTGAAGGACTCATTGATGCTTTCGGGCACCGCTGTGCCTGTTGCGACACAGGCCTGAACCAGATCGGCCTCGATCCGCCCTCTTGCCATGATCGATCCGTCGACATTTGCAAGAACCGCGACGTCCCTCGCAAGAACATATTCGGCGGCCAATCTGCTCAATTCCATGAGTCCGAAACGCTGGCGCAACGCCTCGCGCTCTTGCGGATCAGCCTCGATCCGCACTCGATCGCCACCACGGCCCAGCATATCCAGTCGCTCAATCCGCGAAAATTCAGGGGCTGACGTCGACATCAAGGTAACTTTCCATCCAGCAAATCCGACACCTCGCAAGTGCCAAGGTCCTGCCAGAATGTGGTCAGGGACTGAACCACATGATCACGTTCCGGCGCGGCTGGCGGATCACCGCGATACAGGTTGCGAACGAGTGCCTCGTCCAGCGACTCAGCACCGGCAAATGCCGTGCGATAGGCGGAAAGCCGACCGCCAAGCGCGCTCATCATCTTGCCGATATGCTTGCCCACGATCATGTCGCCAATACCGATCTGGCGAAGCTGGCCATCCATGTCATCGACAAAGATTTCAGTCAGCCAGACGCTTTGCTGCCTTGCCTGCGGATGCGGTTCCAGCCGCAACAGAACAGCGGACAATATCGCCGCAACCATATCAAAACGGCCATCGAGCGTGTCGGGAACGCCGCCTTGCGCATACCAGTGCGGTTCGCGCGCACGGGCCACGATGGCCTCGTACAGCGGCCGCATTTCGTCACGGGCGTCGGTATTGGAAAACAGGCGGTGGAATATGGACATTGTCTTGCGGTGGCCCGAATATACTGAAAACTGCGCCGGGCCTTGTTTACCCAAGCGATATTCCATATTGATTGGCCGGACTGGCAATGCAATGGCCGTATCGCTTTTATGTTCGTGTTTCAGGAGATTTTCATGCGCCACAAGGTTGCGCGGTTCGCCATGGTCGCAGGCGCGCTCGCCCTCATCCCTCTCGCGTCGGGCTGCACACGCGTCCGCTCGCATCAGGGCTATCTCGTCGATAACCTTCTGGTTGATTCGATTCAGCCGGGCATCGACAATCGGGAATCAGTAGAACGCACATTGGGACGGCCCAGTTTTGACGGCCAATTCGACGACAACGAATGGTTTTATGTCGCACGCGATACCCGCCAGATGGCCTATTCCAAGCCCACGCCGACCAGCCAGACGGTGTTGCGCGTCCGCTTCGATGCTGCCGGCAATGTCGCCGCAGTGGACAAGACCGGGCTGGAGCTGGTTTCGAAAATTTCCCCCGATGGTGACAAGACGCCAACGCTGGGCCGTAACCGTGGGCTGTTTCAGGAAATCTTCGGCAATATAGGCGCGGTTGGAGCCGGAGGAACAGGCTCAGGCGAAACAGGACCAGGGCCAAACGGATCCTAAAACCAGGCAACCGTGCGAAAATGGCAATGTCGTGTTTCTGACGGGAAGAAATCGCGTAGCTACCGATGACTCCCGATGGCATCATGCTATGTCCTGCCCATGCAGCTAAGGTATCTCGAATATTTCGTCGCCCTTGCCCGTGAGCGGCATTTTGCACGGGCAGCAGAGTCATGCCATGTGGCCCAACCTACATTGTCAGCAGGGCTGGCTGCGCTGGAGGATAGGCTGGGTCAGCGCCTTGTCATCCGTGACCGGCGTTTTATTGATCTAAGCCCTGAAGGCTATGCTGTGCTGCCCTTTGCGCAGCAAATGCTTGCCGACCAACAGGCCATGCGCAGCGCCCTTAACAGCGACGCTGGCCCCCTGCGCGGCACGCTGCGCCTTGGCGCCATTCCTGCCGCCATGCCCTCTGTCGGTTATCTGGTAAAGGCCATTGCCGCTGCGCACCCGGGTCTGCAGGTCAATATCCGTTCAATGACCTCCCGTGAAATCGAACAGGGCCTTGTCGCGCGCGATCTGGACGCGGGGATCACCTATCTGTCCAGCGAACCTCCGGCGCAAGTCCGCAGCGCGGCTCTCTATTCGGAACATTTCATCTTTGCCACGCACAAGGATGGTCCCCATGCGGATCAGGCCTCCATCACGCTGGCGCAGGCGGCGGCAACACGGCTTTGCTTGCTCAACGATGCCATGCAGAACCGGCGTATATTGAACGGGTGCCTTGCCAAACACGGCCTTTCGGTCGAACCGGTGGCGACGGCGGACAGCTATGTCGCGCTGCTCGCCATGGTAGCCAATGGCTGCCTTTCCGCCATTATCACCGATAGCCATAGCGCCATGGTCAGCGCCCACCCCGACCTGCGGCTGCTGCCCATTTCGGATGATATTCCCGCCAATCAGGTAGGCCTTGTCATCATTGATCGTGAACCGCTTTCTCCGCTTGCCCGCGCCGCCTTTGCCATAGCGGGGAAAATTGCCTTCCCTTCGCCATTGATGTCGACTTGATAGATATTGTCGATCAAAAAATGACTATCTCTATTTGACAACTGCTATCAACTGGCGGACGGAAAATCTGGATACAACAACAAAAAATGAGCAGTCATGCGAGAGGACGGACAGCAGGACGAAATCGCGGCGATCCTCGCCCGACATAGCGAACGCGAAGGGCCGTTGCTTCCGATCCTGCATGATGTGCAGGACGCCTTTGGTCATGTGAGCGAGGCAGCCAAGCGCCAGATCGCGCTCGCCCTTAACCTTTCGCGCGCCGAAGTGCATGGCGTTGTCAGCTTCTACCACGACTTCCGCTCCGCGCCCGAACCGCTGCCCGTCATCAAGCTCTGCCGCGCCGAAGCCTGTCAGGCGCGGGGAAGCGAAACGCTCGCGCCCAAGGTGGAGGCCATGGCGAAGGGGAAAGCCAAGGTGGAAGCCGTCTATTGCCTGGGCCTGTGCAGTGTTGGTCCCAACGCCATCGCAAGGGGAGAAGTCTACGCGCATCTGGATGAAATAACCGCTCGTGAATTGATTGCCGGGGTGACGGCATGAAGGTCTATATTTCTGACGACGCACTTGCCATTGCTTGCGGGGCGGACCGGGTGGCCAAGGCGTTCGCCGAGGCCGCGCCGGAAGCGGAGATCGTCCGCACATCAAGCTGGGGCATGCACTGGCTGGAACCACTGGTGGAGATCGACAGCGGTGAGGGACGGATCGGCTATGGGCCGGTCAAGGTTGGGGATGTGGAAACAATCGTTGGCGGCCAATCGGATCCGCTGCGGGTTGGCGACGTCTCTCAACATCCCTTTATCGCGTCGCAAACCCGCCTGACCTTTGCCCGCGCGGGCAAGACGCGACCCACATCACTTGATGACTATGCGGCCAGCGACGGCTGGAGCGGCCTTCACAAGACGCGCGCCATGGAACCCCTGGTCGTGATCGAGCAAGTCACGCAATCGGGCCTGCGCGGGCGCGGCGGCGCAGGCTTCCCCGCTGGCATCAAATGGCGCACGGTCGCCAATGCTGTATCGTCGCAAAAATACATCGTCTGCAATGCCGATGAGGGCGATAGTGGTACCTTTGCCGACCGCATGTTGATGGAAGGCGATCCCTATTGCCTGATCGAGGGCATGGCGATCGCGGGATATGCTGTGGGCGCGGACAAGGGCTATATCTACGTCCGCTCCGAATATCCGCACGCGATCCGCAAACTCAACGAAGCCATCGAAAAATCGCGCGCCATTGTTGCCCCCTTCGATATTGAGGTGCGCGTGGGAGCGGGCGCCTATGTCTGTGGCGAGGAAACCTCGCTTCTCAACAGTCTTGAAGGAAAACGCGGCGAAGTCCGCGCCAAGCCACCGCTTCCTGCACTGGAGGGCCTGTTTGGCAAGCCGACTGTCGTCAACAATGTCCTGACGCTGGCCGCCATACCCTTCATCATGGCACAGGGCGCACAGGCCTATGCCGATTATGGCATGGGGCGCTCACGCGGCACCATGCCCATTCAGATTGCGGGCAATGTGAAGCATGGCGGACTGTACGAGACGGCTTTCGGCGTGACGCTGGACCAATTGGTGAACGACATTGGCGGTGGCACGCACAGCGATCGTCCGGTTCGCGCCGTGCAGGTCGGCGGCCCGCTCGGCGCCTATTTTCCGCCCGCCCTGTTCGACACGCCGTTCGATTACGAAGCCTTTGCCGCGAAGGAAGGCCTGATCGGCCATGGCGGTATAGTGGTGTTCGACGATAGCGTGGATATGCTCGACCAGGCCCGCTTTGCCATGGAATTCTGCGCCATCGAAAGCTGCGGAAAATGCACCCCTTGCCGCCTTGGCTCCACACGGGGCGTTGAAACCCTCGACCGCCTCCGCGCTGGCGGCCGCAAGGGGTCAGACCGTGTGGAAACCCTGCCGCAAATGCACAATGCAAAGGGCGGCGCGCGCGATGCGGCGGTCGAACTCGACCTTATCGCCGATCTGTGCGAAACCATGAAATATGGATCGCTTTGCGCTTTGGGTGGTTTTACCCCCTATCCTGTGATGAGCGCCATCACCCATTTCCCGGAGGATTTCGGAATGGAAAAGCATGAAGAGGCGGCGGAATAATGCGTTTGCTGGGCGCCCTGATCGCCGGCGGGCAATCGCGCCGCTTTGGCAGTGACAAGGCGCAGGCGCCTGTCCATGGCAAGCCACTGCTCGACCATGTAATCGCAGCGCTAAACCCGCAAGTCGAGGCAATGGTGATATGCGGCCGCCATTGGTCCGGGCTGTTGTACCTGCCTGACCGGCCAGAACCGGATCAGGGACCATTGGGGGGCCTTTGCGCCGCGCTCCACCATGCGCGTGAGGATGGATTTGACGCCGTGCTGACGGCGGGATGCGACACGTTGCCAGTACCCGACAGGCTGGCGGGCCTGCTGGACTATCAATCCGGCGTCATCAGGGGTCAGCCGCTTTTCGGTTTCTGGTTCGCCAGCATGACACCGATGCTTGACGCCTGGCTTGCCGACCAGCCCCGCCGCGATATGCGCGGATGGATCGACCATAGCGGCGCGCATGAGGTGAATTGCAGCATCGACTTTTCAAATGTGAACACGCGCGAGGAATATGACCGGTTCATCGCCCCAAAGGGAATGACCACATGACCTATAGCAAACAGGCGGATTTCGGTACGCCGGCATCGGGCGCGGAAGAACGGGTCAGCCTGATCATCGATGGCCAGAATGTCACTGTCCCTGCGGGCAGCACCGTCATGCGTGCCGCCGCCGAAATCGGCACCTCGATTCCAAAACTGTGCGCCACCGACAATTTGAAGGAATTTGGTTCCTGCCGCCTCTGCCTGGTCGAAATCGACGGCGCACGCGGCACGCCTGCAAGCTGCACCACGCCGGTCGCAGAGGGCATGGTTGTCCACACCCAGACGCCAAAACTGCAAAAGCTCCGCAAGGGCGTGATGGAGCTTTATATCTCCGACCATCCGCTCGATTGCCTTACCTGCTCAGCCAATGGCGATTGCGAGTTGCAGGAACAGGCGGGCGCGGTCGGCCTGCGCGAAGTGCGCTATGGCTATGAGGGCGACAATCATCTGGGCCTGTCCAAGGACAGCTCCAACCCCTATTTCGATTTCGATCCATCGAAGTGCATCATGTGTTCCCGCTGCGTGCGCGCCTGCGATGAAGTGCAGGGGACCTTCGCGCTCACCATCGAAGGGCGCGGTTTTGGGTCGAAAGTATCTGCGGGAACCCCGCTCGATGACTTCATCTCATCCGAATGCGTCTCCTGCGGGGCCTGTGTGCAGGCCTGCCCGACCGCTACCTTGCAGGAGAAGACCGTCGCCGAAATCGGCACACCCGACCGCGCCGTCGTCACCACTTGCGCTTATTGTGGCGTCGGCTGCACCTTCCGCGCCGAAATGCGTGGCGAGCAACTGGTCCGCATGGTGCCGTGGAAGGACGGCAAGGCCAATCACGGCCATAGCTGCGTCAAGGGCCGCTTTGCATGGGGCTATGCCCAGCATCAGGACCGCATCCTGAAACCCATGATCCGCAGGGCGATCAGCGATCCATGGCGCGAAGTCGAATGGGACGAGGCTCTTGCCTATGCCGCCTCTGAATTGAAGCGCATTCAAACTCAATATGGGCGGCTTTCGACCGGCGGGATCACCTCCTCCCGCTGCACCAATGAGGAAACCTTTCTGGTGCAGAAATTGGTCCGGGCCGGGTTTGGCAACAATAATGTCGATACCTGCGCCCGCGTTTGCCACTCGCCCACCGGCTATGGCCTGAAAACCACATTCGGCACCAGCGCGGGCACGCAGGATTTCGACAGCGTCGAGGAAGCCGATGTCATCCTCATCATTGGCGCGAACCCGACCGATGGCCATCCCGTCTTCGCCAGCCAGATGAAGCGGCGTTTGCGTCAGGGCGCAAAGCTGATCGTCATCGATCCGCGCCGTATCGACCTTGTCCGCAGCCCGCATGTCGAGGCGGCGCATCACCTGCCGCTGCGTCCGGGCACCAACGTCGCGGTGCTGACCGCCATGGCGCATGTGATCGTCACCGAAGGACTGGCCGACGAGGCATTCATCCGCGAACGCTGCGACTGGGATGAATATCAGGACTGGGCCGCCTTCGTTTCAGACCCCAAACGGTCGCCCGAAGCCACCGAACCACTCACCAAGGTTCCCGCCAGCGACCTGCGCCAAGCCGCGCGCCTTTATGCCACCGGCGGCAATGGCGCGATCTATTACGGCCTTGGCGTTACGGAACATTCACAAGGTTCGTCCACCGTCATGGCCATCGCCAACCTTGCCATGTGCACCGGCAATATCGGTCGCCGGGGCGTGGGCGTGAATCCCCTGCGGGGCCAGAATAATGTGCAGGGCGCTTGCGACATGGGCAGCTTCCCGCACGAGCTTTCCGGCTATCGTCACATCAGCGATGCTGCGACGCGCAAATTGTTCGAGGATGACTGGGGCGTCCATCTGGACAGCGAACCGGGTCTGCGCATCCCCAACATGCTCGATGCCGCCGTCGATGGCGTGTTCAAGGCGATCTACATTCAGGGCGAGGACATTCTTCAGTCCGATCCCAATACCAAACATGTCGCGGCAGGGCTGGAGGCGATGGAATGCGTCATCGTCCATGACCTGTTTCTCAACGAAACCGCCAATTATGCACATATCTTCCTGCCGGGCTCGACCTTCCTGGAAAAGAACGGCACCTTTACCAATGCCGAACGTCGCATCCAGCTTGTCCGCAAGGTCATAAGTCCGATGAACGGCTATGAGGATTGGGAAGTCACACAGGCGCTCGCCAATGCGCTGGGTCTTGACTGGCACTATCATCACCCGGCGGAGATCATGGACGAAATCGCGCGCCTGACGCCCAGCTTTGCGGACGTCAGCTTCGACCGGCTGGATCAGGAAGGCTCGCTGCAATGGCCGGTCAATGCCGCCGCGCCCCATGGTTCCCCGATCATGCACGTGGATGGCTTTGTACGTGGCAAGGGTAAGTTCGTCGTGACCGACTATGTTCCAACCGACGAAAAGACCGGGCCACGCTTTCCGCTGTTGCTCACCACCGGACGCATCCTGAGCCACTATAATGTCGGCGCGCAGACCCGCCGCACCGCCAACACCGCCTGGCACCCGGAGGATCGTCTGGAAATCCACCCTGTCGATGCCGAAGATCGCGGCCTGAAGGAAGGCGACTGGGTGCGCCTTGCCAGCCGTTCGGGCGAAACCACCCTGCGCGCCCTTATCACCGACCGGGTTGCGCCGGGGGTGGTCTATACAACCTTCCACCATCCTGAAACGCAGGCTAATGTAGTCACCACGGAATATTCCGACTGGGCCACCAACTGCCCTGAGTACAAGGTAACAGCGGTACAGGTCGCGCCTTCAAACGGGCCAACGAACTGGCAGGAAGATTATGAAGAATTGTCGGAGCGGTCCCGCCGGATCGCTCCTGCAGAGGTGGCAGAGTGAGTATTGATAACCCGTATTCCGGCGAAAGCCGGAATCCAGAGCCGCAAACACCGCACGGCTTCACCCTGGACCCCGGATCAAGTCCGGGGTACGCCTGAAAGAGCCCATGAACAGCCTGGATCACCTCATCTACATGGCGAACCAGATTGCCCGCAATTTTGCGACGCTGAAGGAAGCCGACGCGACCGCCGCTGTTGCCGAACATATCCGTGATTTCTGGGACCCGCGGATGAAATCCATGATTTTCGCACATATGGACGCTGGCGGGGCGGGGCTGAAACCCCTTACCCGCGCCGCGCTGGATCAGCTTACAAAGGGAAATGGCCATATCGCCGCCTGACAAAAGCCACGTCCTTGACCAGACAATCCGCCTGATCCGTCCGGGCGGACGGCCTACGGAGACGATCTATCGGACCATCGCCGTTGAAGATCCCGTATCACTGGAATTCAACGGCATCGCCTATGCCGTGATGATGGCGACGCCCACTGACCTTGTCGACTATGTCACCGGCTTTGCGCTTTCCGAAAAGCTGATTGAAACCGCCGCCGACATGGAGGCCGTGGATATTCACCATGCGGACAATGGCTGGATCGTCCGCGCCCGGTTGGCGCACACACGAACCGAAACGCTGCTTGCCCGTGTCCGCACCCGTGTCTCGGAAAGCAGTTGCGGTCTGTGCGGCATGGAAAATCTGGAAGAGGTGATGCGCCCCCTGCCCAAAGTGGCAGCGCATGAAGCCGTGTCACACGATGCCATTTTCCGTGCTCTTGCCGAACTGGGCGAACATCAGCCGCTTCATAATGCCACCGGCGCGGTCCATGCCGCCGCCTTCGCTGATGCGGAGGGTCATATCCTCCATGCCCGCGAAGATGTCGGCCGTCACAATGCGCTCGACAAGCTGATCGGGTGCCTTGCACGCGCGGACGTACCGGCAGCAGACGGCTTCATCCTCACTAGCTCGCGTTGCAGCTATGAAATGGTAGAAAAGTCGGTCCGGGCTGAAGCGACGACACTCGTCACCATCTCGGCCCCTACATCCCTTGCTGTTTCGCGGGCACAGGATGCAGGGTTAACACTTATCGCCCTCGCCCGCCCGGATACTGCTTGGCTCATGGGCGAATAGGGTTTTACCGCCCTTGGCTACGCCAGCGGTTGACGGTACGCTCGAGTATTTCCGCCTCTCCACCCGTTTGTCGCCACAGATCGGTGAAGCTGGGATCGCCCGACGCCGGACGCTTTTCTTCCGCCAGATTGTCGAGCGCCACGCGAATGGGGATGGCCACACCTTCGCCGCAGATGATGCATTCACGGTTGCGCAGCGCCGGGATGCTGTCCAGAAAGCCGCGCGCGCCTTCAGGCATGGCCGCTTTCACGAATTGCTGATCGCGGTCGTTGTTCAGACGCATGGCGATGATCGTGCCGCATTGCGACAGCACGCCTTCGGCAAGGTCGGACGGACGTTGCGTGATAAGGCCCAATGAAACGCCATATTTACGGCCTTCCTTGGCGATCCGTTCCAGGATCTTGCGAACCGACTGACCACCGCCGATGGTGCTGCTTGGGATGTAACGATGCGCTTCTTCGCACACCAGAAGGATCGGGCGCTGCGGCTCATTGCGCGACCAGATGGCATAATCGAACACCATGCGCGCAAGCACCGCGACCACGACCGATGTGATGTCCGACGGCATGGCCGATACGTCGATGATCGAAATCGGCTTGCCATCGCTCGGCAATCGGAAAATTTTGGCAAGAAAAGCGCTCATCGTGTCGCCGACCAACAAGCCGGAGAACATGAAATTATAACGCGGATCGGCCTTGATCTCCTCGATCTTGCTCTTGAGGCGCATATAGGGCGTCGAATTCGTGCCCTTGTCGAGCTTGCCCATTTCATTCTGCAAGATGTTGGTAAGATCGGACAACAGATAGGGAATGGGCGAGTCCACGGTAATCCGGGCCACACCTTCGGCCAGCCGGTTTTTCGACCGCGCGGCGAGCAGGCATTTGGCGAGAATATCGCAATCCATCGTGCGGTCGGAGCCTTCCGAGGTAACCAGAACCTCGCAATGCTCCTCGAAATTCATCAGCCAATAGGGCATAGCCAGATTGTTGATGTCATAGCTCGCACCATTGCCCTTGAACGCGGCGCTATATTCGCCATGCGGGTCGATCATGACGATATGCCCCTGCGGCGCAAGGTCGCATATCTTGTGCAGGATCAGCGCGGCGGCAGTCGATTTACCCGTACCGGTCGAACCCAAAAGCGCGAAATGCTTGCCCAGCATTGCATCGACATACAGCGCGCCGCGCGTATCCTTGGTGGGATAGACCGTGCCGATTTCAATGTTTGCGCGCTCGTCGGCGGCATAGATTTGCCGCATGTCGGCACTGGAAACCGGGAAAATTTCTGTGCCCGGCGTTGGGTAGCGGGTCACGCCGCGGCGAAATTTATAAATCTTGCCGGTCAGCTTTTCCTCATCGCCTTCACCCAGAAAATCGACATCGGCAACGATCTGCCCGTCGATACGGCGATCAAGCACCAGCGAACGGACATTGGCGACCAGCCAGGTGGACCCAACCCGCATCTTGATTTGGCTGCCGACCTGCCCGGCCATAGCGATGCACGGGTCGGGATCGTTGGCAAATTGCGCCAGAACATTGGCCTCAATCAATATCTTCGAACTTGAACCGGCAATCTGAAACACGGTTCCCATGACCATGCCATTTAAAGGCGAGCCAATATTGGTGGGCACTATTGAAGCAGGGGCAGGTTCGCGCTGCTCAAATTGCCCAATGCTGCTCGTATCGTTCATAAAGCCCCTCAATATTGTCCCCGGGAGCACAGGGTCTAACAGCCATGGGTAAAGATTGGATTATTATTGGCGCATCACCGGCTCACCGGAAAAAGTCGTCATTCCCGGCGGAAGATGCGACCTGCAGCCCAACCCATTAACAGCGCAAAGCCAATAGCAACCAGGCCATAAAGCACAGACCAGTCATCCGCAGCCATGGCAACGAAACGCTCAAAGCCCGATTTGTGGATCTCTATCTCGCGCACGGCGGCGGCGAGTACACGGCCATCCTGGATCAGAAAGGTTTCAGCGGTGTAGGTGCCGACAATGACCCGGGCAGGCAGGGGCAATCGTGCGCGATAGAGCACACCATCGGTAATTTCGACGGTAGCTGGCGCTTCGATATAAAGCCCCGACCGGCGACGCAGATCGACCAATCCGGTCTGGAACCGTTCGATCTCGTCCGTCATGTTGAGCGAAGAGGGCGACAATTGCAGCTTGCCGAAACCCAGTTCGTAAATGGCTGCTGTTCGTTCATCGACAATGTCAGCAATCGGGCGAGACGAGGCCATGGCGTAATATGATGGCGCGGAACGGAAATGCGCGCTTGTTGCATTAAGCCAGATGCCGGCAACCTTTTGCTTTTCGCGCATGGTGATCGATTGGCTGGGTCCCTTCAACACGACGATAATGTCTGCAGGATGCTTGGGCGGACGGCCATCGGGATAAACGATCGCTCCAAAGAGCAGCAGTTCAGCCCCGGCAAAACTATACTGGATTTCAACTGAACGCTGCGACACGTCTGGCACCAACATGGGTTTTGGAGCAGCGCCAACAAGCAACAAAAGCAGCACTGGCAACAGCAGCGCCCTCGTCACAGCACTTCCACCGTGTAAATTTCATCAGGCCGCCAACCAAGGCCCAGCGCCATGCGGATTGCAACGATCAGCACGATCAGGGC
>JAENVZ010000125.1 GCA_016650315.1 Alphaproteobacteria bacterium
CCAGAAACAGCGCGGCGAACAGCAATTGCCGCACTTCATTGATGCCCGGAATGGAGCGCCGTGCCTCCTGCGTCTTGGCGTCGATCATTGCCGCCAACAGCTCCAGTCGGGGTTCATCGCCGTCGCGGCAGGTGATGTCATAGTGCCGTCCGCCGACGCTGAGGGAAATATCAGCCATGATTGCCCTCCTGAATGCGTCCAATCAATTGATTGAGGTCGGCCAGAGCGGCGCTGGTTTCGCTGCGCAGTTGCGCGTGCTTTTCCTCTATGGCCCGAAGAGCGCCTTCGGAAGACGGCTGAACGGATTCGATGCGGCTGATCGCACGCTCTATGCGGCCAATGGCGATGATTATTCGGTCGTCGGACATGCCCCCTGAATAGCATGGCTTGCAGGTCTTGCAAAAACCCTATTGCGCCGCGCGGTTGACGCCTCGTGTTCCAGCGGACAAATGGAGGCGATTTTTAGCGACTCGGCTATGCCCGTTTCTTGCCGTCCACAGATCAGGAAGTCAGACAGCACATGACCGTTACGGAAAAAACGCTCGCCAATGCCATCAGGGCGCTGTCGATGGATGCGGTGCAGGCCGCAAATAGTGGCCATCCGGGGATGCCGATGGGCATGGCCGACGTTGCCACCGTGCTGTTTCGTGAATATCTGAAGTTCGATCCGAAAACGCCGCACTGGGCCGACCGTGACCGCTTTGTCCTGTCCGCGGGGCATGGGTCGATGCTGATCTATTCGTTGCTGCACCTGACCGGCTATGCTCGCCCGACGCTGGATGACATCCGCAATTTTCGTCAGCTTAACAGTCCGTGCGCGGGACATCCTGAAAATTTCGAACTGGCTGGCGTTGAAACGACGACCGGGCCGCTGGGGCAGGGGCTTGCCATGGCTGTCGGGATGGCAATGGCCGAGCGGCACCTTAATGCGACATTTGGTGACGATCTGGTCGATCACCGCACCTGGGTGATCGCGGGCGATGGCTGCCTGATGGAAGGTATTAACCATGAGGCGATCGGCCTTGCCGGGCATCTGGGTCTTGGCCGCCTGATCGTATTGTGGGACGACAACAAGATCACCATCGACGGCGCGACCAGCCTTTCAACCAGCGAAGATATTCCGGCCCGCTATGCCGCGACCGGCTGGCACGTTGTTTCGTGCGACGGCCATAATCCCGACGACGTGCGCCGTGCATTGAATGAAGCGGTCGCCGACCCGCGGCCTTCGCTTGTAGCCTGCGCCACCACCATCGGCTTTGGCGCGCCGAACAAGGCAGGATCGCACAGCGTTCACGGATCGCCATTGGGCGCAGAGGAAATCGCTGCGGCACGTGATTATCTGGATTGGCCGTATGAGCCTTTTGTGATCCCCGAAGAGGTTGTGGCGGAGTGGAAAAAGACAGGCGAGCGTTCCGCTGCTGCGCATGAAGCATGGCAGGGCCGTCTTGCAGACCATATGAAGGGGCAGGAATTTCATCGCCGCATGGCTGGTGAGCTTCCTGCTGGCTTCTCGCTTACCCATTATATCGACACATTGCTGGCCGAACCCAAGAAGGTTGCGACCCGCAAGGCGAACGAAATGGCATTGGAAGCGATCAATGTGCTGTTGCCCGAAACCGTTGGCGGCTCGGCTGATCTGACCGGCTCCAACAATACCAAGACCAAAACCACGACGCCGTTCAGCAAGGACGATTATTCGGGCCGTTATGTCTATTACGGCATCCGCGAATTCGGCATGTCGGCGGCGATGAACGGTATGGCGCTGCATGGCGGGGTCATTCCCTATGGGGGCACTTTCCTTGTCTTTTCCGATTATTGCCGCCCCGCGATCCGCCTGTCGGCCCTGCAAAAGGCGCGTGTCATCTATGTCATGACGCATGACAGCATCGGCCTTGGCGAAGACGGTCCGACGCATCAGCCGGTCGAACATGTCATGAGCCTGCGTATGATCCCGAACCTGGACGTCTATCGCCCCGCCGACACCGTCGAAACCGCCGAATGCTGGGAACTGGCGCTGCAAAGGCAGGATGGGCCGGGATTGTTGGCGCTGACCCGCCAGAATTTGCCGCAGCTTCGTCTGGAAAAGAGCGACAATCTCTGCGCCAAAGGTGCCTATCGCCTGCGTGCGGCGACCGCGCCGCTCCGCGTCGTGCTGCTCGCCAGCGGATCGGAAGTGGAGACGGCCTGTGATGTCGCCGCTGCCCTTGAGGAAAAGGGTATTGGCGCGGATGTCGTTTCCATGCCGTGCTGGTCGCTGTTCGATGCGCAGGATGCATCCTACAAGGCCGACCTGCTGCCCACAGATGCATTGAAGGTTTCGATCGAGGCTGGCGTGACCTTCGGCTGGGAACGTTATACCGGCCCTGATGGCCTACGCTTCGGCATTGACAGTTTTGGTGCATCCGCCCCGGCAGAAGCACTGTTCGACTATTTTGGCCTCACGGCTGCAAAGATTGCGCCAAAGATCGTTTCGGCGCTTGGACAATAAGGAGCAATAAGAGATGGCAGTTAAAGTTGCGATCAACGGTTTTGGCCGGATAGGTCGCCTTGTGGCCCGCGCAATATTGGAGCGCACAGACCATGATCTGGAACTGGTCAGCATCAATGATCTGGCCGACGCCAAATCCAACGCCCTGCTGTTCAAGCGGGACAGCGTCCATGGCGCATTCCCCGGCACGGTCGAGGTGGACGGCAACGACATCATCATCAATGGCAAGCGCATCATCGTGACCGCCGAGCGCGATCCGGCCAATCTGCCCCACGCCGCCAATGGCATCGACATCGCGCTCGAATGCACCGGCTTCTTTGCTGACAAGGCTTCGGCTGGCAAGCATCTGACCGCTGGCGCAAAGCGGGTGGTCATTTCGGCCCCGGCAAAGGGTGTTGATCGTACGGTAGTTTTCGGCGTCAACCATGGTGATCTGACCGCCGACGACATCGTCATTTCGAACGCAAGCTGCACCACCAACTGCCTTGCGCCGATCGCCAAGGTGCTGAACGACACTGTCGGCATCGAACGCGGCCTGATGACGACGATCCACGCCTATACCAACGATCAGAAGATACTGGACCAGATTCATCCCGACATGCGCCGCGCCCGCGCCGCCGGCATGTCGATGATCCCGACCACCACGGGCGCCGCCCGCGCCGTGGCGGAAGTTCTGCCGGAACTGAAGGGCAAGCTGGACGGTTCGGCCATCCGCGTGCCGACGCCGAATGTCTCGGTCGTCGACCTGACCTTCACCCCTTCGCGTGATACCACGGTCGAAGAGGTCAATGCTTTCCTGAAAGCGGCTTCTGAATCCGGTCCGCTCAAGGGCGTTCTCGCTTATACCGACGAACCGCTGGTTTCGATCGACTTTAACCACTGGCCCGCCAGCTCCACCGTGGACAGCCTGGAAACGGCGGTTATCGACGGCAAGCTGGTGCGCGTGCTCAGCTGGTACGACAATGAATGGGGTTTCTCCAACCGTATGGTCGACACGACCAATGTGGTTGCGGGTCTTCTTTAAGTTTAGGATAAAGAAACAGCTGTGAAGTCATTCAAAACACTTGATGATATGGGCGACATTGCCGGTAAGGTCGTGCTCGTCCGCGAAGATCTGAACGTGCCGATGAAGGATGGTGCGGTGACGGACGATACCCGTCTCCGCGCGGCTGTTCCCACTATCAACGAACTGTCCGACCGGGGTGCGAAGGTACTTGTCCTGTCGCATTTCGGTCGGCCCAAGGCGCCATCCGTCGAATTCTCGCTTGCGCAAATTGCCGAACCGCTTTCGCAGGTGCTTGGGCGACCCGTGCGATATATCGACTGGGAAGGCGACAAGGAGG
>JAENVZ010000126.1 GCA_016650315.1 Alphaproteobacteria bacterium
AGGATATTTCCGATCTTACAGGTTTTCCCGAAATGATGGATGGACGCGTCAAGACGCTCCACCCAACGGTGCATGGCGGCCTGCTTGCCGTGCGTAACAATCCTGAACATGTCGCGTCCATGGATGAACACGCCATTGGCGCCATCGATCTGGTCGTCGTCAACCTGTACCCCTTCGCCCAGACGGTTGCGCGCGGCGCGGCGCGGGATGAGATTATCGAGAATATCGACATTGGCGGTCCATCGATGGTCCGGTCGGCGGCGAAGAACCATGAAAGCGTCGCCATCGTGACGGACCCGTCGGACTATGCGCGCCTGATCGCCGAAATGGACGCAAAAGGCGGCGCGACCAGCTATGACTTTCGCCGGATGCTGGCGGCCAAGGCCTATGCCGCCACGGCCGCCTATGACAGCATGATCGCAAGCTGGTTCGCCCATGCCGATCAGGGGCAGAAATTTCCTCCGGTCCGCACCATGGCGACCCGTCTTTCCATGTCGCTGCGTTATGGCGAAAATCCGCATCAGGCCGCGGCGCTCTATCTGCCCTTTGGGCCTGCCGCGCGCGGGATCGCCCAGGCACGACAAGTGCAGGGCAAGGAGCTATCCTACAATAATCTCAACGACGCCGACGCCGCGCTGGAACTGGTCAGCGAATTCCGCGATGGTCCGCCGACGGTCGTTATTGTGAAGCACGCCAACCCTTGCGGTGTAGCGAGCGCCGACAGCCTGATCGATGCGTACAAGCAAGCGCTGGCTTGCGACAGTGTGTCGGCCTTTGGCGGTATCATCGCGGTCAACCGGCCGCTCAATGGTCCCACGGCCGAAGCGATCAGCGACATCTTTACCGAGGTCGTGGCGGCTCCCGATGCCGATGACGCGGCAAAGGCGGTGTTCGCCAAGAAGAAGAATTTACGCTTGCTACTGACAGGCGACCTGCCTGATCCCGCGCGCGCTGGGCAGCAGGTCAGGGTGATCGCGGGCGGCATATTGGTGCAGGACCGCGACAATGGGCAGGTGACGCGCGATCAGTTGAAGATTGTGACCAAGCGCGTACCGAGCGAGCAGGAACTAAACGATTGCCTGTTTGCCTGGACCGTCGCCAAACATGTGAAGTCCAACGCCATCGTTTATGCCAGGGATGGCGCGACGGCGGGCATTGGCGCGGGGCAGATGAACCGCCGCGACAGCGCCCGCATTGCCGCGGTCAAGGCGCAGGAAGCCGCCGAAACAAACGGCTGGGCTGTGCCGCGCACGACTGGATCGGCGGTTGCCTCCGACGCGTTCTTCCCTTTTGCGGATGGCTTGCTGGCAGCGGTCGAAGCGGGCGCGACGGCAGTGATTCAGCCGGGCGGTTCGATCCGCGATGATGAAGTGATTGCGGCAGCCGATAAGGCGGGGCTGGCCATGGTCTTTACCGGGATGCGGCATTTCCGGCATTAGAGTGATTTCGAGTGAAATGGAACATTTCACGGCTTGGAAATCACGGAAAGCAAAAAATCAGACCGCGATTTTGATTCCAGCAAAATCGAAGAAGGTCTGGGGCGCATATTGCCAAATCGTTGCCCTGCACGTACATCCGGTGCGGGACGAACGATTTGGTTCCGCGCAAGCCTATGAACGGCACACGTGCACATTTCTTTAATCACCGTTAACCAATCATTAGAAGATTTCCTTCACCCCTGTTTGTAGGACCATTGAAACAGGGGAATCCCGCATGTCACGCGCCGATCAAGCTGTGGACGTCGCCATCATCGGCGCTGGCCCTGCGGGCCTTACTGCGGCCTATCTGCTGACAAAAAAGGGCTATAGCGTTACCGTTATCGAAAAGGATCCCACCTATGTCGGCGGGATCAGCCGGACGGTGGAATATAAAGGCTTCCGATTCGACATTGGCGGCCACCGCTTCTTTTCCAAGTCGAAAGAGGTGGTGGACCTGTGGAACGAGATTCTCCCCGACGATTTCATTCAGCGGCCACGCATGAGCCGCATCTATTATGAAGGCAAATTCTACAGTTACCCCCTGCGGGCCTTTGAGGCGCTCGGCAATCTGGGCATTTTCCGATCGACGCTGTGTATGCTCAGCTATCTGCGCTGGAAGCTGAAACCCAAGCAGAATGTTCGCAGTTTCGAGGACTGGGTGGTCAACCAGTTCGGCCACAAGCTCTATTCGATCTTTTTCAAGACCTACACGGAAAAAGTCTGGGGCATGCCGTGCGATGAAATGTCCGCCGACTGGGCGGCGCAGCGAATCAAGGGGTTGAGTCTCGGCGCCGCGGTGTTTGACGGCCTCAAGCGTTCGCTTGGCCTTAACAAGCGGCCCAATGACGGGATGGCGACGAAGACTTTGCTCGAAAGTTTCCGCTATCCTCGCCAAGGCCCCGGCATGATGTGGGACGCCGCGCGCGATTTTGTGGTGAAGGGTGGCAACCGGGTGCTGATGGGTCATGCGCTCAAGCAACTTGTCCGCGATCAGGGGACGGGCCGGTGGAAGGTCGCCGCGACGACGAACGATGGCAGGACGATCACCATCAATGCCGCCCATGTCATCAGCTCCGCACCGATGCGCGAACTGGCTGGGCGCATTCATCCGCTGCCCGCCACGCTGGGACAGGCGCTCGACCTGAAATATCGTGATTTCCTGACGGTTGCTTTGATGATCCGGTCGGACGACCTGTTCCCAGACAACTGGATTTACATCCACGACAGCAAGGTCAAGGTTGGCCGCGTCCAGAATTTCCGCAGTTGGTCGCCCGAAATGGTGCCGGAGGCGGGCATTGCCTGTGTTGGCCTCGAATATTTCTGTTTCGAGGGCGATGGCCTCTGGTCGTCCGGCGATGCCGATCTGATTGCCCTTGCGGCGAAGGAAATGGCGATCCTTGGCCTGTGCGATCCAAAGGATATTGTCGATGGCGCCGTCGTCCGTCAGGAAAAGGCTTATCCCGTTTATGACGAGGCCTATGCCGAAAATGTGAAGCTGATGCGCGAGGAGCTGGAGGCGGTCTATCCGACGCTGCATATGGTCGGGCGCAATGGCATGCACCGCTATAATAATCAGGATCACGCGATGATGACGGCGATGCTGACCGTCCGCAATATTGAGGCAGGCGCACGGGTTTATGATATATGGGGCGTCAATGAAGACGCGGAATATCATGAGTCCGGGGATGAGGGACAGCGTGCGGCGCTGGCTTCCGAACGGTCGGTGCCGGGCCGCATCACCCAGGCGGCCTGACGTCATGATGTCGGCAATGCGTTCGATTCTGCGCAACTGGACCTATTTACGCTACATATTGTCGAGCGCGGGGGCGCTGGCCGTTGATATGGCGATTTTCCTTGCTCTGTTTCACCTGGGCCTTTTGCCCGTCATTGCCTCAGCACTTGGCTATGCGGCTGGAATTGCGGCGCATTGGTTATTTTCCAGCCGCGCGGTCTTTGCCGATTCGGTGGCGGCACGGGGGGGGGCGCGCGCGCGTCAGAAAGCCCTGTTTCTGGGGTCTGCACTGGTGGGCCTTGCCATCACCACGACGATTGTTGGTGCGGGCGACCTGCTGGGCC